>NZ_CAKJTO010000082.1:0-19750 GCF_917627405.1 Protofrankia sp. Cj5 | reverse complement strand
CGCTCTAACCTGGTCCGCCAGTACACGGCTGGTGAGCTCGAGCTGGTCGCCCCGCCGAAGAAGCCCGGCCCGCGGCTGGCCGCGACACTGGTCTGCCCCGCGCGCGGATGCTTCGACATTTCGTATTTCGTATTCTGTGCCCGAATGTCACGGTATGCTTCGATGGTCCGAACATGAGCTGAACGTCCACAGGGGTCAAGGTCAACGAAATCACCGAAGACGGGACTGTTCGGATCTTGGTCAGGATATTTTTTACGGAACCGGCGGAGACGGCCATGGACACGCTTTTCTCGGCGTAGGTCCTGGCTTCATCCTCGCGGTTGAGTTCGCTGTGCTTGTGCGTTGCATGAAGAGCTTGACGCCGATATTTCGGTCAACACTTTATATGAATCAATGTTTTATACGAATCGCAAGCTCGGCTTGTTCCCATGGCATCCGACCGGCAGCGTCCGGACGAACCGGCCGGACGAGTCCTGAGCGAACCTGATGAGAAGCACGTGGACGAGACGTGTGCACTGACCTGCTCTCGGTCCACGCGACCCGCGTTTCCGCAGCGCAGCGGTACGAGCGGTGAAGGGAAAGACGCCCATGACCTCACATTCCCTGGCCCCGGTGGCCGTCATCGGCATGGCCGCGCGAGCGCCCCGGGCTGATGGTGCTGAAGCCTTCTGGCGGCTGCTGCGTACCGGTGGACAGACGATGCACCCGGCTCCGCCGGGCCGCCTTTACGACTACGTGGCCGACCCGGCGCGGGCGGCTGCGCCGGTCCTGTCCTGCCTGGAGGACCTCGATCGGTTCGAACCCGCTCTGTTCGGCATCGCCCCGCATATGGCGGCCTGGATGGACCCCCAACAGCGGCTCATGCTGGAAGCCGTCTGGCACACGCTGGAATCAGCCGGTATCTGCCCCGGCTCGATAGCCGGGCAGGAGGTCGCTGTATTCATCTCGACCACCAGCGCGGACATGCGCGACCGGATGACCGGCCGACACGCGATCGACCGTTGCAGCGCGGTGGGGCTACTGCTCACGTTCGTCTCGAACCGGATCTCCCAGCAATTCGACCTGCGCGGTCCCAGCATCACCCTTGACACCGCCTGCGCTGGCGGTCTGACCGCGATCAGCCAGGCGGTGTCCGGGCTGCGTGCCCACGAATTCCGGATGGCGCTCGCTGGCGGTCCGAATGTGCTCATGCACGGGCACATGCATGCCGTCATGCGAGCGGCAGGAGCCCTGTCGCGCAGCGGCGTCGTCTCCTGCTTCAGCGAATCGGCGGACGGCTACGTCCGCGGCGAGGGGGCCTTCTGCTTCGCGCTGAAACTGCTGGACAAAGCGATCACTGACGGCGATCCAGTTCTGGCGGTCATCCGCGGCGCCGTGCTCAACCACGATGGCCGCCGCGGGGGCCTGACCCGGCCGGATCCCGATTCCCAGGTTGAACTCGTGCGCAGAACACTGGCCCAGGCTGATCTGGAGCCATCGGCGCTCGGTTATATCGAGGCGCACGCCGCCGGAACCTCAAAGGGCGACCCCGTCGAAGTGCAGGCGCTTGTGCGCCTCCTGCGTGAGTCGGCACAACCGGGTACGGGCGCGACCGCGTCCGGGCCGCAGGGCAGGCTCTGGATGGGATCCGTCAAAGCCAACATCGGCCATCTTGAGGGGTCCTCGGGTGCGGCGGGGCTCGCCAAGGCCATTCTGGTCCTGCGTCACCGCACCATCCCGCTCACCCCGGGGGTCGCCACCCTGCACCCGGATATCCCCGTGGACCGACACCCGATCGACATCGCGCGTACATCCCTGCCCTGGCCAGACGGCTCCACTCGACGCATCGGGATCAACGCGTTCGGATTCGGCGGAGCCAACGCCCACGTACTGATCGAAGAACCCCCGCCGCTGCCCTCCCCGTCGATCACATGGCACGGCCCATATCTCGTCCCGATCAGCACCCGGACCGCCTGGAGCCTGCACCGCCTCGCCGCTGCCCTCGCCGATCTCGTCTGCCAGGGCTCATCCGACCCCGGCGGCGTGGAAGTCCCACCGCCGGAGTTCGCGTCCGTAGTCTGGACACTGCAGATCGGCCGCGCGCAACTGCCGCGGCGTGCGCTGCTGGTGGTGCATGGACCAACGCAGTTCGTCGAGGCGGCCAAGGCCGTGTCCGAGAACGAACCGCATCCGCTCTCTTTGCTCTCCACCGACGCCGCGTCCCGGGCCCGGCTGGAAAACCTTGCTCTGGATGCCGGCACCGCCGCGTTGGCCAGCCGATGGCTGGCCGGTGAGACTGTGGACTGGAACTCTCTGTGGCCGGGTACCGATCGTCCCCGGCGTACCACGCTGGTCCCATACCCCTTTGACCGCAGGCGCTGCTGGCCCGAGGAGGCCGGGCGGCTTCACGGCCATGAGGGGGCCGGCCCCATCCTGAGATAGACCACTACAAAGAGCTTTCGGTAACGGGTGTAGCGGAGTTCAGAGGCGTGGATCAAGAGGTGGGGCTGGGGTGTGTGCATCGCGCGGCGCTGGCTGGGGAGCGATAACGCGGGGTGTGTGCCCCAGCCCCATTTCTTGATCTGCATCCTCTGTTGCCGGGGGCGCTGGGTACTTCTGAGGTGGATGCCGCGGTGGGTAGTGTCCATCGACGCGGGCGGCCGCTGCTGCTTTGGAGGTTCTAGCAGCCGCGCCAACTTCTGGTACCTCTGTGGCCTGTGGCCTGTGGCCGGGCGGCCGCTTGCTTGATGTGTGCTTCTGTCCGTCGCTGGTTCGGATCGGCCCGCGCCGTGGGCCTTCGCCGTGGGGCCCGTCGACGGGCTGCCGTCGTTTTGCATGGAAGGCCCGGAGCCGGCTATTCCCGGGGGATGCTGGAGCGCCCCGCGCGGTTACCCGGTTCACACCAGTTGTACACGTCGCCTCGCATAGCCCGCGGGTCTGCTGAAGCGCGGTGGACGTCAGCTGGATACCAGCGCCAATCTTGTTGGGATCTCGCTAGTGTCGCATGTCACAAAATATTTCACAGTGATGAATTAGTCATGCTAACATGCCAAATGTTTACAAGATTCGTAAGAGGGACGGGAAGGTGTCGTGGGCGTGGTCCGTGCGCGGGAGGCGTTGGCCTTGACAGCGTACGAGTCGGGTAGGCGAGGTGGCGTGATCCTTGAGTGTAGGGATCGCCGAGCCGGTTGGGAAGTCCCGGTCTGGGACGATGCGTCCGGTAGGTGGAGGGGTTCCCTGTGAGAACATCAGACGCTGGGCTGGTCGGGCAGCTGGTTGACACCGCCCGCTATCCTTTGTCGGCGCCGACGGGTACTGACTGGGAATATTTGGTCTCCCGGGTCCGGAGCGAACTCCAAAATTCTGGATGCAGTGTACTGCCGAACTTTATTCGGTCTTCCCGATGTGATGAACTACGCCTGGAATGCGCTACGATCGCTCCGCTGGCGTATTACGGTGTCGAAACGGTCAACGCCTACAACATCACGCCCGACGCATCCCTACCAGAAGATCATCCGGGGCGCGTCACGATGCGGCGTGGCAATGCGTTTGTGGCACGCGATCGAATCCCGGAGAATTTTATCATCCATCAGCTCTATGCCAATGAGCTGTTTCAGCACTTTATTGCCAGCTGTTTCGGCATGTCCTGTCTCTACGAGCTTGCGGACTCCTTGGCTGGCTTGTGTCTCAACATCGTTATGCCGGGAATGGAGCACCCGTGGCATTTCGACACAAACGAGTTCGCAGTGAGCCTGCTCACGCAGGAGCCGCAGGCCGGCGGCGTGTTCGAGTACTGTCCGGACATCAGGTCCGTACAATCGGAAAATTTTGCTGACGTTCGAGCTGTGCTGACCGGCGGCGGTGAGCAGCTGATCCGCAGCCTCTCGTTGCGGCCAGGGGATCTTCAGTTGTTCAAGGGCCGTTATTCGATGCATCGGGTGAGTTCCGTGCGCGGTGAGACAGCTCGTCATTCAGCGATCTTTGCGTATAGCGAACGTTCCGGCGTCGTGGGCAGCGTGGCACGGACCAGGCAGCTTTTCGGCCGGGTACTGCCTCAGCACCTGGCGGCCGCGGGACGCGCGGTGCGGGTCGATCAGCTACTGGATTAGAGCGCCCGGCAACAGGAGCGTGGATCAGGGAGCGGGGTTCGGGTGCGTGCATCGCGAGGCGGCGCGGGGAGGCGCGGGGAGGTGCCCTGTGTTGGGCGTCGGCCGATGAGCCGGGGTACCCGTGCATCGCGCGCGGCGATGGATGGGGAGCGACGATGCGAGGCGCCGCCTGGGCGGCGCGAGCCAGACGGTCTTATTGCCGGGCCCCTTTTAAGCGTCGGTGGCGGGCCGCATCCGCCGCGTCCACCTTGAAGGCGTGTTCAAACAGCGGCGGTTCGCCTCCCCGGAGGGGCAGGCGCTCGTTCTGGACACGGCCGTCGGCCATCGGTGTGAATCCGCCCGGTCCGGAAGCCGACGGCTGGCTCTACGCGCAATTCTACATCTCTCGGCCATGCGACACGAAAAATTTACGCAAGCTGTAGCTATCGCACCGAACATGCAGTCGTCCAGCTCCCCCAACATCACCGAGGTCGAGGATGAGTGTGCACAACGGTCAAGAGTGGTCCACCCGAACTTTTGGCAATGAAGAGCGTCTGCCGCGAGTACCACTGCCCACGTTAGATGCCAGTTGCGAGAGATTTCTGGCCTGGTGCGCGCCGCTGCTGACCGCAGCCGAACTGGCGGCTACGGAGGCGGCGGCCGCCTCCTTCCGCCGACCGGACGGTCCCGGCCACAAGCTGCACGCGGCACTCGAGCAGTACAACTCCAGCGACGGCGTGCACAGCTGGCTCGACACATTCTGGTCGTCCCGGTATCTGGGCCGTCGCGACCGTATAGCCCTCAACGCGAACTTCTTTTTTTTGTTCAAGGCTTCTCCCCAACAGCAGGTGGACCGGGCGGCTGGGCTCATTGCCGCGGCTGTCGACTACAAGATGCGGCTCGACGAGGAGCTCATCGCGCCGATCGTCCAGCGGGGGCAGCCGCTTTCGATGGAGCAGAACAAGTTTCTGTTCTCCACGACGCGAATACCTGGACCTGTACAGGATGCCGTCCGCGCGCCCTACAGCGAACAGTGGCCGGGCCCGTCGCGGGCGCGCCATATCATGGTGTTCTTCCGCGGCAACATGTTTCGCCTGGACGTGATCGGTCCGGACGGCCGGCCCTACATATTTGACGATCTCGTGGCGGGGCTGCACACAATCATAAAGGCCGCGGCGACGCGGCCCGCGTGGGAGGAGCCGGTCGGGCATCTCACCACCAAGGCTCGGGCCGAGTGGGCAGCCAGTCGACAGGCATTGCTCGCCTGTCATCCCGGCAACGCGGACGTGTTTGAGACGATAGAGAGCGCGCTGTTCTGCATGTGTCTGGAGGACTTCGCACCCAAGGACCCCTTGATGGCGTGTGACCAGCTGCTGCACGGTGACAGCGGTAATCGGTGGTTCGACAAGGCCGTATCACTAATCGTCTTTGAGGACGGTACGGCAGGTATCAACGTGGAGCATTGCAGCCTGGACGGAACTACGGTCCTCAATTTCGTCGACGCGCTTGTGGGCGCGGCGGCCGAGGAGCGTCTGGCGGCCGGCGCCGAGGCCGAGGCCCGGGGGGTGCCGAGCGTCGTTCCTGTTGAGTTCGTGCTGGACGACGACCTGCGGGCCGACGTACGGGCCGCCGCCGCGTCGTTCGCGGCCTATAGGGCCGACACCGCCACAGCCATCCTGTCGTTCGGCGATTTCGGTGCCAACCGGGCCAAAGAGCTACGGATGTCACCTGATGCGTTCGTACAGCTGGCCTTTCAACTGGCCCACAAACGTGCCAAAGGAGTGGTGGGCACCACCTACGAGTCGATCGCCACGAGACAGTACCAGTACGGGCGTACGGAGGCGATGCGCGTTGTCACGCCCGAGGTGATGCGGTTCGTAGCGACGATGGATGACCCAGACATGGCCGCGGCGGCCCGCAGGGCAGCGTTTCGGGCGGCCGCCGAAAAGCATGTGGAACGCGCGAAGGAGTGCCAGGCGGGGCAGGCGCCCGAGCAACACCTGTGGGAGCTGCAGCTTATTCAGAAACGGCGCGGCGAGGAGCTGGGGGTGACCGAGCCGCTCGCTCTGTACGAAACTCCAGGCTGGCTCAAGATGCGGGACGATTACCTGAGTACGAGCTCCGTGCCCTCTGCGAACGTCCAGTACCTCGGTTTCGGATCGACGAGCAGCCGGTGTATCGGCATCGCTTACGTCCTGCTTCCTGACAGTTTCAACCTCTATCTGAGCACGCCGCTTTCGGTAGCTGACGAGATGACCGTCTTTGCCGACTGCCTTCGGGAAGCAGTGCGTGAACTACAGGAGCTGCTTGCCAGCGAGAAACTGGAGCTCCACGGGGCGTCACAGAGCGGATCCTGATATTTTTTCTCTCCCGCGGGTCACGGGGCCGAGCACGGCGAGGTCGCCGAGCTGCGGACGCGTGGCCCGCCTGAGGTGCCACACCCGGGATGCCCACAGCCCCCGTAAGCCTCTGCGGTGCGGTCACATCCGCACGCTGTTCGCTGCCCACGGGCCTGTTTCCGTCGCCGTGGTGTTCATGACTGAAAAATCTGGGCAGTATGGTGGCTCGGTGAGCGGCTGCGGCTCCTCGGCCCCAAGGCCCAGGGCCGGCCCGGGGCCGCTGCGCCACATTTTTGGCAGTGCTGTCCTATGCGAGTCGGTGCGATTCTCGCACGGCGTCAGGTCTCGATGGACAGGGGCAGCTCACCGCGAGCAGGTTACGTTGAACGGGCCGCTGGCCGCCGCGGTGACAGTATTGCTGCAGGAGACGATATTTTGGGTCTTGTTCGGTTTGTCGATGCTGACTCCGTAACCGGGGCCGCGGACATCCAGCTTGTTTCCGGTGATGATGTTCCCCGTACCCCAGCCGTCGATGATCACATGAGTCTGGATGCCATCCTTCGGGCTGTTGACGCCGATGTTGCCCTCAATACGCCAGTTGTTGCCTTTCACGTCCACCCAGGAGTCCGCGGAGTTCGCCCCGGTGATGGTTGATCCGTCGAAAGTGTTGTTGCTCAGGACCCCGCCGGTTGTGGCTTCCTTGATGTCGACGGCCTCGGCGGTGATCCCGCTGATGGTGTTACCGATGATCTGATTACGGTCGGAGTTGTCCGGCTTCCCGCCGCTGAAACGCTCCCAGTTCGACTTCGCCGTGCCGATATAGATGCCCTCGCCGAACCCGCGCTCCTTGCGACCGGTACCGTTCACGGTGCATCCGACGACGAAGTTGTCGGTGGAGAAGTTCCGTAGGTGGATGCCCTCGTCGCCAACGTTGCGCACGAGCAGGCCGGTGATGACCGCGCCGTGGGTCTGGTCGGTCATCACTCCCTTCTGGCCGTTCTGGATGGTGAAACCCTCCAGCCGCCAGTAGTCGGCCTTGTCGAGATGGAAACCGTAGCCTTCGCTGATCGACCCGCCGTCGATCACCGCATTACGTGAGCCACGCACAGTGATCGGAGCCTTCGCGTTCGCTGCCCGGTTGCCCACGAAGTGGCCTGTGTACTGGCCGTCCGCGAGTTGGATGAGGTCTCCTGGCTGGGCCGCCGCGAGCGCGGCGGTCAGCTGATCGGCGGTGGATGCCGTTACTGTCCGCAGTGGTGCTGGGGCGGTTGGTATTTCAGCCAGCACGGCGGGTGGTACCACCGCAGCAGGCGCGGCGGCCGCGGACGGGGTGGCCGATGCCGATCCATCCCCGGTGGCGGTGAAGGTGGCCGTCACCTCGATGGTGTCGCTGTTGGTGCGGACCCGGGCGGTCAGCGTGTGTTTTCCGGCCGCAACGGCATCGAGGTGGAGTGTGAACGGCGCGTCCCGGTCGTCGAGCAGCGTGTTGCCGTCGAGCGAGAACTTGACCCGTTCGACCTTGTCAAGAGTGTCCGTTCCCGGACTCAGAGTAACATCTACACCGGCCGGCACGGACTGCCCGTCCAGCGGGTGTGCGTCGGCGACAAGCACCCAGCGGTCATGGGTGCCGGCGGAGGGGCCCAAGCCTGTGGTGGGCGTGTGCCCGGTTGCGCCGGCAACAGGCGCCGACGAACCGCCTCCGCCGCCCAGCAGGAGGAACAAGAGGAGAAGGATGACGACGACAACCGCGATCCCACCACCGATCGGTAGCCACAGCCGGCGCCGCCCGGTCATCATTGCGTGGAAGCCTTGGCGGTCTCTCACGGGCCGGGGCATGACAGTGGTTTCAGTGCCAGTGCCAGTGCTGTCGCCAGCGCCCCTGGCGGTGGTGTCGTTGTCAGAGCCGTCGCGGGCGCGACCGTCCGTTGAGGCAGGTCCCATCCGCTACTCCTCGTGATGCGATGTCCGCAACTGATCTGTACCGGAGCATACCGGGGTCTTTATGGGCGATCTTGACCGACTGGTTGTCCATTGATCGTCGGCGGTCCCCTTCCGGGGCTTTGTGGTGTGTGGTGATAATGATCACAAAGGTCGGCGAAGGGTCCGTGGTATGCCGTCGAGGCCCGACAGGACTCTGCCGGATAGTCCTGTCGGGTATGAGCGCCCGGCAACAGGGGATGCGGAGCATCCAGCTCGCGTCATTGCTCCCCATCGGTCGCTTCTCGTCCATCGCCGCGCGATGCCCGGGTACCCCGGCTCATCGGTCGCCACCCACCACATCCAGCGACTCCCCGCGCCGCCTCGCGATGCACGCACCCCAACCTTTTTTCTTGATCTGTCTTCCCGCTTGTCGGGTGTTCTCAGCCGAGGTTGGATGCCGAAAATTCGAGGTATCTACGTCAGCGTGCCAGAAATTCCTTCAGTGGTATTGGCTGGCGCTGTCGGCGGGTGATCCGCGGCTCGGCAGCTATGGGTGCGCGGCGGTGTCGTCGAACGAAAAATGGTCGAAAATATTACAAACCGTAATAAATGCGTCATTTTTTGTGGACAACTGTGGCGCGCGAGCCGTCGCCACAGGCAATATTTCTGTTGTTACCGGTCCACGATCACGATCAGTGCGACGTGGGGCCACGCCGCGGCGGACGGCGATCCGCCGGGCCGGTTTCGTCAGGGCGCTGGAGTTGCCCGAAGGCAGCGGATCGAGCACCATCCGGTTGTTGGTGGTTTCGCTCTCGCGGCCGGCAGGCCACTCGTCCGTGCTCCCGCCGCGCGGGCGGCCGGGGCGCTCCGCTCCGGCGCTTGGTGGCGGTAGTGGCATTTTCGCGCATCACGCGTGCAACATGTTTGTGACATGGCGCTCCGTCGCAACCAGCACGGGATGGCAGGACACGGCGGCCGGGGATGGAGCGAGCCTCCCAGGACGGAAGCAAGTGGCTCTCGAACCAATGCACCGCCGCCGGATGGAAGGGTGGAACGTGTGCTCACTGTTGCTGGTTGTCAGCTGAGGGTCGATGCCGTGTTGACTGGCCCAGATGCGCGCCAGAAAGATGTGGCTATGACCACTCCGTCGGAGTCCGACGTCTGACTAACTCTATAGCTTTGGCGGTGGGTGTCACTTCTGGTCGTCCGGTTATGTGCCAGGCTGTCGCGTCGGGGGGATGGCGGGACAGACGATGGGGAGGCTTGTGTGCGCGAGGTTAAGGTCAAGTTCCATGTGAGAGACAGGGAGGCGCTCCTCTTGGCCCTCAAGGCGCGAGGCGTCGAGCTGGGCGAGCCGTTCTTTCAGGATGACCAGGCGTATGCTCCCGATCGCTGGACGTTTGAAGACAGCCGGCTGGGCGTGGCCTTCCCGCGCCTCCGCACGATAAACAACCGTCATTTTTTCGCGTTGCGACGGCCGACTGTTAATGCCCAGGCGTGTGATGCATATGAGACCGAGGTCGCTGATCGTGACCAGATGCATCAGGCGATCCTGAACATGGGTTTCTGCCCGACGGTACGGGTGGCCAAGACCCGGCGGATGGCACAGCTGGGGAACGTGTCACTCTGCGTCGATGAACTCGACAAGCTGGGTATGTTCCTGGAGCTTGACTGTCCCGTGCCCGCCCATGAGTCGGTGGTTGCCGTCCAGGAGGCCTTGAATGTATTCGTGACTTCTCTGTGCGTTGATGTGGCGCGTACGGAGGAGACCTGTGATGCGCTGGTGCGGACCGCGCAGCTACGGGTAGCATGATTTCGTCGCTGGCGGCGGAAAGTTTCCCGCGGGCTCGGTGCTGACTTCAAACGCGGCACTGGTACCGGCGGCTGGATGGCCTGACTACGTGACGCCGTGAACGAATCTCTTGTTGATCTTCGTAGAGTAGTGAGACGGTCCGGCTCCGTCGCCCTGAGCGGCTTATCATGTGCGCTGCGCATGAGTCTGCCCGCTTGGGCCTTGATGTGTATCGCCTTGCTCCGTGCTGGGCTGGGCGGTCGGATCGGTTTCACTCTGAGGGAGTAACCACAGT
Organism: Protofrankia sp. Cj5; assembly: GCF_917627405.1. Taxonomy (NCBI): domain Bacteria; kingdom Bacillati; phylum Actinomycetota; class Actinomycetes; order Frankiales; family Frankiaceae; genus Protofrankia; species Protofrankia sp. Cj5. Next base: position 9,337 of record NZ_CAKJTO010000082.1, on the reverse strand, counting down.
AGCTTCCGCCCAATTGCGTATGCGTCGATCCGTCCCTCATGCATAAACTGCTCATCGAGCGGATGGGGCGCCGATGTTCGGGCACACGTGACTACAGACGGGCGGGCTACAGCACATGTCGCGAAGCCATGTCCGAATGGATAGGCTCGTGGCGGACGAATGGGGCATGCTGTCGTCCTGTCGAGCTGGACGCTCCGTATCCGGTCTGTCGTCGGCGGCGTGCCGGAACCTGTCCGAGATTCGTTTTCAAGCATGATCGGGGCCCCCGTCCGCGTGGCTGCCGCGCCGGTGGAGCAGGCTCTCGCAAGCAGCCGGTCAGACGACCATTCCCGCTGCTCCCTCAGTCGTTCCGGGCAGTTTCCGCGTCGCTTCCGGCGGTTTTCCGATCTTATTGTGACGCTTGCGACCAGGGTTCTGCACAGCGTGCTTTCGATGTTTTCCCCCGGCCTGCCCCCTGGCTGGGAAGGTGTACCAGCCCACAACCGCCAAGCGGTCCAACTGGCCGGCGTGGCCAGCTTCGGTGGCCACGTGCGGGGCTGGGTCCTGCGCTATGCCATGGTCCGGCGGGGGCCGCCGAGATAGGTATGTGCCAGCCGGTGGCCGGGGTTTCCCGGCGCGCGAGACGAGTCATGATCGAATAAGCTTCAATCGGAATTTCCGCGCGGTCATGCTGGGTTCCCGACAGGGTTCTTCATGGTCACTGAGGCCGAGATCGGTGACTCACCGACGCCGGTTGCGCCACGCTGCCGACCAGGAGACCGTCTGTCGCTTCGCACCGGCTTTCTGTTCCCGCCAACACATCTCTGTCTGGTTTTTCCAGCGGGATTGGCGGGCCTGATCGGGCTCCGGTCCGCTTTCTTTCACGTCCAGCAGGCTGAATGGGGCATCGTCGCGACTCACGCCACGGACGGCCCTTCAGCTCCGCAGTCATTCGAGCCCCCGAGGATGGCCCTTGTTGACCACTCTTGGCCCATGGTCCGGACATCGTCACGACAATACGGATTGGGCGGCGGCCGGCCAGAAAAAGACCGACCAGACATCGACCGATCGGACGCGTGATACCGTCGGTGTGACGGCCCGCCGCCAACCAGGCGAACTTGAAGGAGCTGTCCTGGCGGCGCTATGGGCTGCGCGGACGCCCGTGAGTACCGGCGCTATTCAGCAGATGCTGGGTGGAGGACTCGCGCACAGCACAGTAGCCACCACGCTCGGCCGCCTTATCACCAAGGGGCATGTCGAACGGGTACGTGTCAGACGGGTGTGGATGTACCGTACGACCCGATGTCAGGAGGAGTACGCCTCCGCACGAATGCTCGCGTTGTTGGGCCAGGTCACGGACCAGGACACAGCCCTGCGTCACTTTGTGGCCGGTCTTTCATCCCGGCAGGTACGGCTCTTGCGAGTCCTGCTCGAAGCGGCCGGCGGCGCTTCCCCTGAGCAGGATGCCGCTGAGCAGCACCCCGCTGATCGTGGTGCCGTGGGCTGATGACAACGGGCGCTCACATCGGTGACCCGCGATGGGGGGCACGGGTGGGAGAGATCCCGGGAGGGTCCTGCCATCGAAGATCGTTATACGTCCATCGGCAAGATCGGGGCTAGCGGTCAAAGCTGTCCTGCCATCAGTTGCCGAGATAGATGATCTTTGGATCGGGCTGAGGGCTTCGGCTGCCCATCGCTGGAAGTCAACATCGCGGCACCGTGGCCCAGATCCTTACAGTCCACGAAGTCACGGTCGATGATTGTTGCGGAGTGTAATTATTATGGATCTACGGATGTGTCCTGGCCGAGGATTCCCGGCTCGGAGCTACGCGAGGATTTCCGGCTCTGATGCCAGTGCCATTTCCGTTTGCCAGTAAACTTACTAAAGATACTAGGTTATCGAAATTTCCTTCGACAGATTTGATCAACAGGGCATCGTCGGCCGAGCGGAGTGGGCGGGCCTGGATCTGGCGTGGCCCGTTAGTGGTACCCGGCGCCGCGGCCGCAGCCACTCGAATCCGTGGTTGCGATTGCAGGTGCAAGTGCATATGCATTGTCGGGCAGCACGAAGATCGACGTCGCCGTTCCCCGAAGTCCGTTGGGTGCGTGAAATGAACGGTGGCGGCCTACTCCGAGGCTGCTGTCAGATTGGCGACGTTGATCCGGCCCATACGGGCCTCCCGGCGCCCCTCGAGGGGCGCCGGCCAGGTGAAAAGAACTATGATCATGTTGTCTTTGGCCGTTAGGTCCTCCGCCGCCGGTAGTACTCGACGATCCACGCGTCGACATCGCGTTTGCGCCACACGCGGGTGCCTTTGGAGCTCGCGGTAGGCGCGTTGATGACCTGCAGGGGGGTGGGGAACTGTGGGTCCCTGCGCGTCCAGTAGTCAACCGCCTGGCGCGTGATCTTTAGCTGGAAGGCTATGTCCCCGATGCCGACCAGACGTTCACCGTCGTCCACGCGAACAGCGTAACGGCTTTGCTGGCTGCCAAGTACGCCGCTATGGTTTGTTTTGCTGAACAGCAAATTCTCCGGGAGGATACAGATGGTGGTACCGGTAACTCGCCGCGACGTGGTTCGGGCGATGCTGGATCGCGACGAGGCATATGATCAAGACCCGCATGGGGATCCGCCGCTCTCGGTAGCCCGCTATCGTTGCGCTGTGCGGGCCGCGATCGATGTCGTGCCCGAACTTCTGACAGAGAAGGGAATGCGCAGGTCAGGCGGTGAATTCGAGGCATACTCGGCAGGTGTGCGCGATGCGTTGGACGCGGTCGCGGGCGCGATTGCGTCGGTCGTCAATGCTGTGGGGGATCCCGGTCTACCGACGGGCGGATCTGGACAGGCCGAGGCGTGATCGCGGCATCGGCAAGGGAGCGGGACGTTGGACCCGTGAACCCGCTGCTGGGCCAGCCGCGCCCGCAGGGCCGGACAGGATGGCGGAGGCTTCCGAAGCAGGGAGGAAAACGCTCATGTGGGACGAGGCACGGTCCGACGACGACCGTGACATCGGTTGGGGCGATGACCAGGACGTGCCTGAGGAGGGTGTGGGCACCGACATCGAGCGGCTGCGGGCCGAGCGTCCGCCCCATCATCTCGACCGCGACGCTTTCTGATATGCCCGCGGACTGGACTCGCAACGAGGCGAAGGCGGAGCTGCGGGCGCGTCTGCTGGCGGCCCGCGCCAGCCGGACCGCAGATAAAAATCTTGGATTGAGCGGCTCGCCGCCGGTGGCTTCGATGGGCGGGCGCACGTCCGCTTTGTTGACCCGCCGGGTGCTCGCCCTCCCGGAGGTGGCCACGGCCCGTTGGGTGGCCGCGTATGTGAGTCTGCCTGGTGAGCCAGAGACTGGCGGACTTCTCGTTCAGCTGCGGGCTCGGGGAGTGGGTATCCTGCTGCCGTCCATGCGACCCGATCTTGATCTGGACTTCCGGGAGTACAGTGGATCACTGATCGCGGGCGCTTTTGGAACTCGCGAGCCGCCACTCGGCGCGAAGGTCGTTGATCTTTCCCAAGTGGATGTCATCGTTGTTCCGGCGCTGGCGGCTGATGTGCGTGGAGGGCGTCTTGGGCGTGGCGGCGGATCTTACGATCGGGCGTTACGGCGCGTGAGAACGGATGCGCTGATTGTGGCGATAGTTCATGATCGTGAATTGGTTGCCCATGTTCCGACTGAATCGCATGACGTGGGCGTTCATGTCATCGTCGCGCCGCATGCCACCGTACGTTGCGGGGCGTCCGGGGTCTTGGCGGACATGCGGTAGCACGTCTGGTGTGTAAGCTGGCGATCATTTTTATGATCGCCAGCACTGAGAGCGTGTGTGAGATCGGGCTTTCGATCAGTGAGCCGCGTCCAGGCGCCCCCTGGCAAGGCGGCAGGCCGAAGCGATACCGGATGAGTTGTCTCGGTGTGGCCGACAACACGGCCAGGGGGCGTCTGGAGGCGGCGAGCCGGAATGACGATCTCACACACGCTCTGAGGCGGACAGCCGGCTCGGATCCATGCTCTGGGGGTGGTCTCCGACGCGCCGCTATCATCTCGGGTTAGAGTTGGCAGTCATCGAAGTCGAGTGCTAACTCCTGGGAGGAGTCCGTGCCGCGCTACGAGTACCGCTGCACCGCGTGCGATAATGATCTTGAAGTTGTGCAGAGTTTCAACGATGCGGCGCTGACCGAGTGCCCGGCCTGTGGCGGCAAACTGCGCAGGGTGTTCAGCTCGGTCGGCGTCGTGTTCAAGGGTGCCGGTTTCTACAAGACCGACAGCCGATCCGGTGGCGGTGGAGCCCGAGACCGGGCGAAGGAAAAGGTCAGCAAGGAAGCTGGCGCTGATACGTCCGGCAAGGAAACCGTTGGGGCTGGTACGCCCGCAGGGGGCGGTTCGGTGGACGCGACGTCGAGCGCCGCAAGCTCGTCGACCTCCGCAAGCACGGCGTCATCGTCTAGTTCAGGCAGCTCGTCCAGTTCGTCCGGCGGCTCGAGTACAGCTGCGGCTTGATCGATGCGGGCTCCCCGGGCTCCTGCGGGAGCCCGGGGCACTGGTAACAGCTCTCCGCGAGAGCGACTGTTTCGAGATCGTGGCCGGAGTCGGTTTTTCCACAGGGCGCGGCCTCGAGCGTGGGTGAGCGATGCTTTGTCCACAGCGTGTGCTCCGGCCATGACGGTTTCCCGTTCGGTGGCTAACGTGATCTTCTCGTTTGTTCGTGAGGATCCTGGAGGTCGCGATGTGGCTTGCCGGACGCATACCGGCGCGCATCGGGGAGGTCCGTGCCTGGCGGCTCGCGGTTGGGGCCCGGCGGCGGGTTCTCGCGGGTCTTTGCGCTGCTCTGACCCTGCTCCTTGCCACTGGCGCGCTGCGCTCCAGCCGTCCGCTGCCCGGCACAGCGGTGGTCGTGGCGGCGGTCGAGCTGGACGGTGGAGTGGTTATTGCCCCAACCGACATCCGGATCGTGTCTTTGCCAACGGAAGCGGTGCCAGCGGGCGCTGCCCGGCAGCCCGAGGATGCCGTTGGTCGTACGCTGGCCGCACCGGTCGGTCGTGGTGAGACGATCACCGACGCGCGCTTTCTCGGCCCCGGGCTGCTCACCCAGCGGCAGAGTGCTTATGGCCTGGTCGCGACGCCAGTACGGATCACTGATGCTGGATCCGTCGTGTTCCTGCGTGTGGGTGATCGGGTGGATGTGCTTGCGGCATCCACCACAGCGGAGGTTGCAGAAACAAGATCGCGCGATGGGGCCATGCCGCTGGATGGGGCTACACCACGGGATGGGGCTACACCACGGGATGGGGCTATGCCAATGGCGCTCCCAGCACCCACTGGCGATACATCGACAGCGTCGGGCGCCGAAGCCGGCAGCGCGACAGTGGTTGCGTCCGACGTCACCGTTTTGGCGCTTCCGCGTCCTCGTGAGCTGGGAGAAGGTAATGCGGGGTCAACCGACGGCGCATTGATCATTATTGCCGCGACACCACGGGTTGCCACCGTGGTCGCGGGTGCGGCAGTACACGCTCGGCTGTCGGTAACTATTCGTGGGCGAGTGCTTCCTTAAAGAGATCGACAAGAGAAGGCATGGCGTCGCCGACCACTTAGAGCGACCGGCAAGAGGGGACGCGGTGTCGCGGGGTTGGGGCGCGCACCTCGCGTCATCGCTCCCCGTCCATCGCTGCGCGATGCACGGGTACCCCGGCTCGTCGGTCGCCACCCAACACCTCCGGTGCCTGCCTCCGCCGCCTCGCGATGCATGCACCCCAGCCCCACTCCTTGATCCACACCCCTATTGCCGGAGCGCTCTAAGGGCGTATTTCGAAAGTCAGCTGTCCGGCTTCCTGATCGAACGATGACTTCCGAGGCAGGCCGTAGGAAGCAGCTGTAATCGAGGTAGCCCTGGGGGCTTTATAGGAATATTTTCGATCTGATTGTGACGATTAATAATAATCGGGAGGATTATAAGACTGATTATTTTTTGGAGTCGAGACAAAACAGAAAGTTCCTACCCGGTGTGCGAGCTCCGGGTCGTGCGTGCTTGTATCGGAGCTAGGGCATGCCTGATGGATCTTTGATCGTGCGGATCAATGCCCAGGAGGTGGCTTGCTGCGTTGTCGTCGGTCCGGATAGAACATCACTATCCGGACCTCCTCCGCCTTGCAGGCCACCTTCTGGATCATCGCCCACACCGACCAACATCCATCAGGCACGCCCTAGTCGACCTGAGTGCACCAGACCGGTCCTGGAGCAATCTTCCGTGACATGGCCGGTCCACTCAGGTGGAATCGAGCCGCGGTGAGGCAGTTTGGATCTCTGTGTATTTGCGGGGAGGGGACGACGATGGGCATCTCCATCGACGATGGTGCCTGTGGTGTGTGGCAGCGTGTGCCCGACGAGGTCATCAGCCGGTTTGACGGCATCCCGGGGGCCGCTTACGAGGTAGCGGACGAGGTCACGTGCGCGCTTGAGGCCGGGCATCCCGATAATCACATGGCTGTTCTTCAGGGCTGGGGCAATCAGGAGGCATGGCTGATATGGGCCACACCTACAACGGTTACCGCGCCAGGATGCCGAGCGGATGGACTGACCTGCCTGCTCCCCGAGGGACACGTCGGACGCCATCATGTGATCATGACGGATGTGGTGGAGGACGAAGGCCCCTACTGGTGTGAGAGTCGCGCTGATCTGGAACTACAGCGGGCACCGATCTGATCGGGCCCAGAGTGGGGCCTGTCAGTCATGGTCGGTGGCCAAGGCAACGCTGTCGGCGTGAAAGACGAGCGTGACATCAGTATCGCTGGCGAAGTCAACGAGACGAGCGTGGGCCGGTAGCTCATTGAGTATCCAACAAAGATCGGATACGGTACTTCCTTCGCAGACCGTGACCGAATGCTCTCGCTGTTCGGCCCGGTGTGAGTGCGCGTGTATCAGATGCTCGGCTGCCGGTATGCACGCCTGAACACCGTCGTCCACCGTCATGATGGCCGCGTCCGTGAGGGCGCTGGCGGGTTGACATGCTTCGGCGGATGCCAGGTAGGCGCGGAAGAGGACGTCAAGGAGTGACGGCAGCAGGCGGAGCAGGAGCGCGCATGGCTCTGTGCCCATCCCTGGCTGGGTACTGACGCTGACACTGATCCGTGTGCCGTCGATGTGTTTGGTGATCGTTACTGGCCCGCCGGTTTCCGGTCCGGGTGGTGCGGTTCTTTTGTTCATGGAGATAGATTCGCCGGGGGTGCTGGTCGGGTCCATCCCGGCGGACGGGGAGTTTTCAGCGCGGCTGCTGTTCGTGAGCTCGCCGCCTCCTCGGCCGCGCTTGGACGCGTTCTCGGCCGCACCGATACCACGCATCCGGTATCGGCGTGGCCTGTGGCCTGTGGCCTGTGGCCTTGCCAGGGAACCGCATGGAGGCGGCTCCCTGGTCGAACGACGACTTCCGCAACACGCCGTAGACCGTGATTCTCGTTGGACGCGGGCAGCGTGGCTCCGCGGCGAGGCGCGGGCTCTGGTTGCCAGAATTCGATCTTTAGCTGCAAAAATGAGATCGCGCCGGGCGGCATGCCGGCAGATCGAGAAGTGATCGAATGTGCGTCGACCGACCTGGCGGGTGTAGGATAGTTGGCCGTACCCGGCGTGACGAATCCGTGTGAATCCGTCCTGGGCCCCCGATCTGTTTCGATTCCCGCCTGATTTATGTTCGCTTCCGTTCATCTTTCGTTCATGTTGAATCGCTTCGATTCTTGCCGGCACCCCAGTCTGGGGGCGGACAGAACGGCGCTATTGCGCTGAAGACGAAGGGTCGCTTGTGAATATAGGGAAGCGTCAGGTCGCGGTCATGGGCCTTGCGATGTCGGCGGTGCTGGGGGTGGCCGCCTGCGGTTCCGACAACAACACGGCATCGCCGAGCTCGACGGCGGGCACTGCCACGGGCGCGATCTCCTGCGCAACAGGGTCGATCGTTGCCTCGGGCTCGACCGCGCAGAAGAACGCGATGGACGAGTGGGTCAAGAAGTACCAGACCGCCTGTTCCGGATCTACGATCAATTACCAGGCTGTCGGCTCTGCCGCTGGTAAGCAGGCGTTCGTGGATGGAAAGATCGATTTTGCCGGCTCGGATTCAGCGATCAGTGGTGACCAGGCGACCAGCGCGGCCAAGCGTTGCACTGGCGGGCAGCTCGTCAACCTCCCCATGGTCGCCGGGCCGGTCGCGGTGATCTACAATCTCGCTGGCGTGAAAGATCTACAGCTCTCCGCCGCGACCTTGGCGAAGATCTATTCTGGTGCGATCACCAAATGGAATGACCCGGTGATCGCGGCCGACAATCCCGGCCTGACGCTGCCGAGCACGACGATCGTCTCGGTGCACCGTTCGGATGGTTCGGGCACCACGGACAACCTCACCAAGTACCTGGCCGGTGCCGCCGCGAGCGACTGGACGTTCGCTTCGGGCTCGGACTGGAAGGCTCCGGGCGGCCAGGGCTCCAAGGGCAGCGACGGGGTGACCGCGACCGTGAAGGCGACCGCTGGCGCCATCGGTTACGTCGAGCTCTCCTTCGCGGAAAACGCGAGCCTTTCGACAGCAAAGATCAAAAATGGTGCTGGTGAGTATGTGGCGGTCAGTACCGAGGCCACCTCCAAGGGCGTGAGCACAGCGAAGGTCGCTCCGGCGCCTGACCTGAAGCTGACCTTCGACTACACGGCGACCACGCCTGGTGCCTACCCGATCTACCTTGTCACTTACGAGATCACCTGCACGCAGGGGCTGGCCGCGAGTCAGGCCACCCTGGTGAAGTCCTTCCTGACCTACACATCCTCCACGAATGGCCAGGCTGCTATCGCCGATCTCGGTTATGCTCCGCTTCCCACTGATCTCGCCAGCAAGGTGAGCTCGGTCGTGGCGACCATCTCATAGCCATTCTCCCCGCCGGCCGGAGCGACGGATCCTGACCGGACGACCGCCGGTGTGCCCACCACGGCTGGCTCCAAGGGCCGCCAGGCGCGCGAGAGAGATTTCGCGCACCCGGCGGCCGACCGGGCGGGCACACCGGCCACCACCTGTTGAGAGGCATTATGAGCAGTGAATCGGATGGCCAGGGCGCGGGTTCACCGAGAGGCAACGGGCCACCAGCGCTCAAAAAACCCGTCAGCGGCAGCGCGCATGCGCGGGTCAGCCCCGCGGACCTCATCTTCAAGAACGTGACCCGCGCGGCCGGCATCGGCCTGCTTGTCCTTATCGCGGCGATCGCGGCTTTCCTGGTGATTGAGGCCACGAGCGCGCTGCAGGCCAACACCGGGAACTTCTTCACCACGACCGAATGGTTTCCCAACGCATCTCCGCCGGTCTTCGGAATCGCGGCACTGCTGTTCGGTACGGTGC
>NZ_CAKJTO010000081.1:0-24042 GCF_917627405.1 Protofrankia sp. Cj5 | reverse complement strand
TTCCGGCGGCGACCACTAAGCCTCTCCAGGGAGTCGATTGCCCGCAATGCCCGGATTAACCGCCGCTGGGCCAGCCCGCCCTCACGCCCAGCGCGAACATCGAGGGTGAAGTCCCGGAACTAGCGCGGGTCACAGATAGTGTCGAGACGGTCAGATCAGCCGTCGTCAGCGCGAGGAAACCGAGGAGCTAACCGTGGGTAATATCGCAGCCCCGAGCCTGGTCGCCCCACAGCTGCGTTCGCCGGGGCAGGGTGGGGTCGGTTTCGACGAACAGGTCTTCAACCGTCTGCTCCGCGAGCGGATCATTTTCCTGGGTTCGGTGGTCGAGGATCAGATCGCCAACGCGATCTGTGCCCAGCTGTTGCTGCTCAACGCCGAGGACCCGAGCCGGGATATTTTCCTCTACATCAACTCTCCCGGTGGATCCGTCAGCGCTGGTATGGCGATCTATGACACGATGCAGTACGTGGAGAACGACGTGGCGACGGTTGCGCTTGGGCTCGCCGCGTCCATGGGACAGTTCCTGCTGTGCGCGGGCGCGTCCGGCAAGCGGTATTCGCTTCCGCATGCGAAGATCATGATGCATCAGCCGTCCGGCGGCATCGGTGGTACCGCCTCCGACATCGCCATCCAGGCCGAGCAGATGCTCTACACCAAGCGGATGATGCAGGAACGGATCGCATTCCACACCGGCCAGCCGATCGAGCAGATCGAGCGGGATTCCGACCGCGACCGCTGGTTCACGGCCGAGGAGGCCAAGGACTACGGGTTCGTCGATCACGTCGTGGCCCAGGCCCGCCAGGTTCCCAGCGAGCGCTCGGTCAGCTAGCCGCGTCCCGCGGACACTCGGCCGACACCGTCGACATCCGGTAACCGACCACCACCCGCCGTCGCGGAGGCACCCACCATGTACCAACCGATCATCGGCCAGAGCTCGAGCGACGCGCTGCCCGTCAGCCATTACGGGATCCCGCGTGTCATCGAGAAGACCAGCCGTGGTGATCTTTACCTTAATCCTTATGAGAAGCTGCTGCGGGAACGTATCGTTTTCCTCGGTATCCCGATCGATGACCTTTCCGCGAACGACGTGATGGCGCAGCTGCTTTTCCTGGAGTCCGAGGACCCCGACCGGGATATTTCGATCTATATAAACTCACCGGGTGGATCGTTCACCTCGTTGACCGCTATTTACGACACGATGCAGTTTGTCCGCCCGGACATCCAGACGATCTGCATGGGCCAGGCGGCATCCGCGGCCGCGGTGCTGCTCACAGCGGGGACACCGGGGAAGCGTTTCGCGCTGGAGAACAGCCGTATCCTGCTGCACCAGCCCTCTGGGCAGGGCGAGGGACAGTCCAGCGACATCGAGATTCAGGCCAGGGAGATCCTGCGGATGCGCTCCCTGCTGGAGCGGATGCTCGCCAGGCACACCAGGCACACCGAGGAAGAGATCCGTCGGGACATCGAGCGGGACAAGATTTTCAGCGCGGCCGAGGCGCAGGAGTACGGGTTGATCGACGAGGTCATCCGGACCCGCAAGTCGTCGCAGCTGTTGGCGGCGCCGGCAGCGGGCCGTTAGCAGCAGGGACTGGGGGGTCCGGTGGCCAAAGGCGGCGCGATGCTGGTTTTTCGCGTCGCCGGAGGCCTGAAGGCTGGCTGGGCCAAAGGCGGCGCGATGCTGGTTTTTCGCGTCGCCGGAGGCCTGAAGGCTGGCTGGGCCAAAGGCGGCGCGATGCTGGTTCCGCGTCGCCGGAGGCCGGGCCGGGTGCCCCGTCAGCGTTGTGCAAAGGCCCTGTCCGGACGGCACGGACGCGTGATGATCTGCCCGATGACCGTGACTGACCTACACGAGCCGCACGATAGGGCTCTCACTGGACGGCTTCAGGGGGTACGGTCCCCACGGGGAGGCGGACAGCCAGCTCAAAGCCGTCGGCGTCAGGGCACAGCCATCGGTGGCGGGTAGACGCGGATGCGGATACACAGCCCAAAGCCGCTGGCGTCATGGCGCGGCCGCTGCCGGCGGAGGGCAGGATAGTAACAGACAGGCGACGACCGGGCGGCTTAGCCGCCCCTGACCTGCAGGCGACACCATCGTCTGGACGAAGGGACTGAGTCCTCGGTGGCACGCATAGGTGACGGCGGTGATCTGCTCAAGTGCTCGTTCTGCGGCAAGTCCCAGAAGCAGGTGAAGAAGCTCATCGCCGGGCCCGGCGTCTACATCTGCGACGAGTGCATCGATCTCTGTAACGAGATCATTGAAGAGGAGCTGTCGGAGTCCTCGGATCTCAAGTGGGACGAGCTGCCGAAGCCGCGCGAGATCTACGAGTTCCTGGACGGCTACGTGGTTGGTCAGGAACAGGCCAAGAAGACCCTGTCGGTTGCTGTCTACAACCATTACAAGCGAGTCCAGGTGGGTGGTGGCGCGGGTAGCGACGCCAAGGGCGATGTTGAACTGGCGAAGAGCAACATCCTTCTGCTGGGCCCCACCGGATGCGGCAAGACGCTGCTGGCGCAGACCTTGGCCCGGATGCTCAACGTCCCGTTCGCGATCGCCGACGCGACCGCGCTCACCGAGGCCGGTTATGTCGGTGAAGACGTTGAGAACATTCTGCTCAAACTCATCCAGGCCGCCGACTATGATGTCAAAAAAGCCGAGACCGGCATCATTTATATTGATGAGGTCGACAAGATCGCGCGTAAGTCGGAGAATCCGAGTATCACCCGGGATGTCTCTGGCGAGGGTGTCCAGCAGGCGCTGTTGAAGATACTGGAGGGAACGACCGCGAGCGTTCCGCCGCAGGGCGGCCGCAAGCATCCGCATCAGGAGTTCATCCAGATCGATACTACGAACGTCCTGTTCATCGTCGGTGGGGCTTTTGCCGGGCTTGATCGGATAATCGATTCACGGATCGGTAAGAAATCGCTTGGATTCCGCGCGGTCCTGCACGGCAAGGATGATCCGGATATTCCCAACGTCTTCACCGACGTCATGCCCGAGGATCTGCTCAAGTACGGCATGATTCCCGAGTTCATCGGTCGGCTGCCAGTGATCACCAGTGTGTCCAGCCTCGATCGGGAGGCGCTCATCCGCATCCTCACCGAGCCGAAGAACGCCTTGGTCCGGCAGTACAAGAAGTTGTTTGAGCTGGATAATGTTGATCTTGATTTTACGGGTGACGCCCTGGATGCGATCGCGGACCAGGCGATACTGCGGGGAACCGGCGCCCGCGGGCTACGGGCGATCATGGAGGAGGTCCTGCTGTCGGTCATGTACGACATACCGAGCCGCAAGGACGTCGCCCGGGCGGTGGTGACCCGCGAGGTCGTTCTTGAGCACGTCAACCCGACGCTCGTGCCGCGTGACGTCGCCGCATCCAAGCGGAGTCCCCGCCAGGAGAAGTCGGCCTGATGAGCAGCCGGCCTGGCATCCCGGCGGACGCCGACGCCGACACAGCCGGGCTCGCCCGGGTGGAGAAGGCGCTGACCGAACGCTTCCCGCACCGGATGCTGCCCGATCTGGACCGTATGCGCGATCTCGTCGATCTGCTGGGCCAGCCACAGCGTGCCTACCCCTCGATCCACCTGACGGGGACCAACGGCAAGACCTCCACCGCCCGCATGGTGGATTCGTTGCTGTGCGCCTTCGGGATCAGACCCGGCCGTTATACCTCCCCGCATCTGGAGAGCGTGACCGAACGTATCTGCCTGGCCGGTCGCCCCGCGCCCGCAGCCACCTTCACCCAGGCGTACGACGACGTCATCCCCTACGTTGAGCTCGTTGACAGCAGGCATCCCGAACGGGTCACCTTCTTCGAGCTGCTGACCGCGATGGCGTTCGCCGCCTTCGCCGACGCGCCGGTCGATGTCGGTGTCATCGAGGTTGGTATGGGCGGGAGCTGGGACGCGACCAACGTCCTGGATGCCGGGGTGGCAGTGGTGACCCCGATCTCCCTCGACCATCGGGAGCTCGGTGCCACGCCTGGCGCGGTCGCGGGGGAGAAGGCCGGCATCATTCACGCCGGTGCGCTCGTCGTGCTTGCCCAGCAGCCGTTGGAAGCGGCGGAGGTGCTGTTGCGCCGAGCCGGTGAGGTCGGCGCGACGGTGGCACGCGAGGGACTGGAATTCGGGGTCCTCGACCGTGATATCGCCGTTGGTGGCCAGTTGGTTGCCATCCGTGGGCTCGGCGGTGTCTATGAGGACCTGTTGCTGCCCCTGCACGGCGCGCATCAGGCTCACAACGCCGCATGCGCGCTCGCGGCGGTTGAGGGGTTCCTCGGCGGCGGCCGTGAGATTCTCGACATCGACGCCGTACGCGCTGGGTTTGCGCAGGCTGACTCGCCGGGCCGGCTGGAAGTCGTCCGGCGCTCGCCAACGGTCCTGCTCGACGGCGCGCACAACGTCGCGGGCGCGCATGCGCTCGTCGCCGCGCTGGAGGAGGCCTTCAGCTTCGATCATCTGGTCGGCGTCGTGGGGATACTCGCGGACAAGGACGCCGCCGGCATTCTGGCCGCGCTGGAGCCGGTGTTGCACGCCGTGGTCATCACTCAGAGTGGGTCGTCGCGGGCAATGCCGTTGGATGACCTTGCCGCGATCGCCGTGGATCTGTTCGGTGCCGACCGGGTGGAGGTTGCCTCGCGTCTCGATGACGCTCTCGACGCGGGTGTCCGGCTGGCGGAGGAGGACTCGCACCTCGCCGGTACCGCGGTGTTGGTGACCGGTTCACTTGTGACGGTGGGAGAGGCTCGCCGCCTTCTGCGTCGCTGACGGGTAGGTTGCAACTGTGCCAAAGGCCGCGTGATCGTGTCCTTTCGCGCTGTCGGAGGCGTGAGGGCTGTGTGACTGTGCCAACGGTGGCTCGATCATGGTTTTTTCGTGCAGCCGAGGGGCATGAAGATCGTGTAACCGGGTCAACGGCGGTGCGATCGTTCCTCCCGTGCCGCCCGCGGCTGCATGGCTCTGGTCCCACACCTGCCCATCTGAGTGAGTAGAAGGAGTTCCGTGTCAGTCGAACGCACACTCGTGCTGGTCAAGCCCGACGGCGTGAGCCGTGGCCTCGTCGGTGAGGTCGTTGGTCGGCTGGAGCGCAAGGGTCTGGCCTTGGTCGCGCTTGAGCTGCGCAGGCTGGAGCGCTCGGTGGCCGAGGTCCACTACGCCGAGCACGCGGCCAAGCCGTTTTTTGGCGAGCTGGTCGACTTCATCGTTTCCAGCCCGTTGGTCGCGTTGGTTGTCCAGGGGCCGCGGGCGATCGAGGCGGTGCGCGGCCTGATCGGCGCCACCGACCCGGTCAAGGCGGCTCCGGGATCCCTGCGTGGCGACCATGCTCTGGAGATCGGACAGAACCTCGTCCATGGTTCCGACTCGCCGGAGTCCGCCAAGCGTGAGATCGACTTGTTTTTCCCCGGGTTGATCTGATTATTTCTGACTGGTCCGGCATCGAAGGCCAGGGCGGCTTGCCCTATGGCCGACGGTGCCGGACCGTTTGCCCGGATGGTCGAATTCGCCAGTCCAGGCGGCATCTCCAGTCGCCTCGGGTAGCATGCTTGTGACTCCGGGTGTTAGAACTGGTTGTACGGGTTGAGGTTGGCCGGCAGGTTGACCCGGCCTGGCGTGCGGACCGTCGCGCGTCATGGATCTCGTACCGGGACGGCAGGCTCGGTTGGCCCGGATTAGGCTTTTGTCGTCTGTTGGAGCGGCTTCTACTGGATTGCCGGACTACCTGGATGGAGCTCATCGGAGAAGCAGTGGATACGCCCTCGTTACGGACACCGCCTGCCCTACAACTCCAGCACGCCCAGCGTGCGCACCCAGACCGCACACCCGGGAAGGCCGGCATCCGACGATGTCCAGTTCGTTGTCGTTCCTAGGCCGTGACATGGCCGTCGACCTTGGCACCGCCAACACGCTCGTCTACGTGCGTGGTCGCGGGATCGTGCTGAACGAGCCCAGCGTGGTAGCGATCAATACCACCACCACGGGGATCCTCGCGGTCGGCACCGAGGCGAAACGGATGATCGGCCGTACTCCCGGCAATGTCGTCGCGATCCGCCCGCTCAAGGACGGCGTGATCGCCGACTTCGACACGACCGAGCGCATGCTGCGCTATTTTATTCAAAAGGTTCACCGACGGCGGCACTTCGCCAAACCGCGGCTGGTCGTGTGTGTCCCGTCTGGGATCACCGGGGTCGAGCAGCGGGCTGTGAAGGACGCCGGTTATCAGGCTGGTGCCCGAAAGGTCTATATCATCGAGGAGCCGATGGCGGCGGCCATCGGAGCCGGGCTGCCCGTCCACGAACCCACCGGGAATATGGTGGTCGACATCGGCGGTGGAACCACCGAGGTGGCGGTCATCTCCTTGGGTGGGATCGTGACGAGCCAGTCCATCCGGACGGCCGGGGATGAGCTTGACACTGCGATCATCTCCTACGTCAAGAAGGAGTACTCGCTCATGCTCGGGGAGCGGACCGCGGAAGAGATCAAAATGGCGATCGGCTCCGCGCACAAGATGTCAGACGAGCCCAGCGCGGAGATCCGCGGCCGAGATCTGGTCTCCGGCCTGCCCAAGACCATCGTCGTTACCGCCGAGGAGATCCGTAAAGCCATCGAGGAGCCGGTGAACGCGGTGATCGACGCGGTCAAGGTCACCCTTGACAAGTGCCCACCGGAGTTGTCCGGTGACATCATGGACCGCGGCATCGTGCTGACCGGTGGGGGAGCGCTGCTGCGCGGTCTGGACGAGCGCCTCCGCCATGAGACCGGGATGCCGATCCATATCGCGGACAACCCGTTGCACTCGGTCGCGATGGGTTCTGGTAAGTGCGTCGAGGAGTTCGAAGCGTTGCAGCAGGTGCTTATATCCGAGCCCCGCCGCTGATCTGATCGTGCCGAATGGGATGTCGATCGCTGGGGATACGGGCCGACGGCTCGCTCACCTCGTGAACTGACGACGTTTCGGGCTGGCGCCGCCGGGCACCGCGGTACCCGTACCGGCCGCCGTGGATGGGCATCGTCGTGACTGGGCGTTGCCAGGTATGGGAGGCCGGCGGTGGGACGCGAAAACCGGCGCTCCCGCATGGTCGTCATTGGCCTGCTGATCACGGCGTTCATCCTGATCACAGTCGATTACCGCTCGAGCGGCAGTTCGGCCGGCCCGCGGGGCGCGTTGCGGGGCGTGTTCGCGACCCTTGAGGGCGGTGTGAGCGCCGTCGCCCGTCCCATCGGACGGACGGCGTCCTCGTTGACGCACCCCAATCGTTACCAGCGGCGCGCGGACACACTCGCGGCGGAGAACGCCGAGCTCAAACGCCAGTTGGCGGATGACGCCGAGGTGCGGCGGCAGGCCGCCGCCCTGGGTAACCTGCGCCTGCTCGCGGACCGGGGACAATACACGATCATTGCGGCAAGGGTGATTGCGATCGGCGACATCACCGGGACGGACTGGTCCGTGACGGTCAACGCCGGCAGCGCGGACGGCGTGGTGCCGGACAGGCTGGTGCTCGACAGCGACGGGCTCGTCGGGACGGTGCTGTCCTCGACCGCCCACACGGCGGTCGTCCGTCTTGCCTGCGATCCAGCAAGTCACATCGGCGCTCGTCTGGAGGGCACCCGGCTGCTCGGCGCGGTTGCCGGCGCGGGTAGCCCGGACGCCTTGACATTCACCCTCTACGACGCCACGCGCCAGGTGAAGGTGGGTGACCGCCTGGTTTCCTTCGGCAGCGCCGACTACGTCGGCGGGGTACCGATCGGCATGGTCACAAAGGTTCTCGACGCGAGTGAGGGGCTCTCGCGCGCGGCCGAGGTGACCACCTTCGCGGCCATGGGGTCGCTCGACCTGGTCGGGATCGTGGTGGGGAAGCTCCCGGCGGACGCCGGTGACCGGGTGCTGCTCCCGCGGCCCCCGCCCACACCGGCCCCGGCGCCCGCGGCACCGGCCGCGGCACCGGCCAGCACGATCCCGACGACATCGGCGCTCGCCCCCGCGGCCACCGCCCCGGTCGGCTGAGGCTCGCGGTGTGGGACATGGGCGCACGTGACGTCGAGGTCCGGGGCAGGGCCGTCGCGGCCACCGTAGCCGTGCTGGTCCTTTTGATCATTGCGCAGCTGTCGGTCATAGCCCCGCTCGATCTGCCGTTGGGAAGCCCCGATGTGGTGCTGATCGTGCTGGCCTTCGTCGCGCTCGCGCGGGGGCCGCTGTTCGGCGCAATCATCGGGTTCGTGGTCGGGCTGATCGCGGACCTGCTCTCGACGCACGTCCTCGGCCAGACCACGATGATTTTTTGCCTGATCGGCTACGGTGTGGGGCTCACCCATGACGAAGCCGGCCGGACGGTGTACCTCCCGATGATCGCGGCGGCGGCCGCCTCCGCGCTGGGCACGGCCGGCCAGACGGGGCTGGCCGGCATTCTGGGCAACGCCAGCCTCACCGGCGGCCAGGTGTTCCTGCGTTCGGTCGGTGCCGTGCTCTACGCGCTGGTCCTGACCCCGCTGCTGTTCCCGTTGGTGACGGCGGGGATGCGGCGCCTGTACAGGGATGATTCATGACCGGACGGCGGGTATGAGAGCGCCGTGGCCTGGGGACAGGTCGCTGGACGATCGTGTCGGTCTCAGGCTGCTCGTTCTGCGTGTGCTGGTCATATCACTGTTGGTTACCTTGGGTGCCCGGCTGTGGGCGTTGCAGGTCCTCAACGGGGAGCACTACCGGCAGGTCGCGGAGACCAACCGGGTACGCGATGTGGTCACCCCCGCACCCCGTGGCCTGATCGTGGATGACCAGGGGCGTGCCCTCGTCCGCAACCGCACGTCGCTGGTCATCTCGGTGAACCGGTCGGTGACCGACCGGCAGAAGGATTCCGGCAGAGCCGTGCTGGAGCGGTTGTCAGGCGTGATCGGTGTGCCCCCCGCCGATGTCACCAGGCGCATCCAGTACTGCTCGGCTTCGGTGAAGCCACCGTGCTGGAACGGCTCGCCCTACCAGCCGGTGCCGGTGGCCAAGGACGTCACCCCGACCCAGGCGCTGGCGGTCATCGAACATCCTGACCGGTTTCCCGGCGTGTCGGCGGAACTGCAGGCCGTCCGCGAGTACCCTTACACCTTCTTGGCCGCACACGAACTCGGCTATCTCAGCCCTGTCACGCAGGAGCAGCTCGACTCCGACGGTGGCCGGCACGGCTACCACAACAACAGCCTGGTCGGTGTCGCCGGGCTGGAATACACCTATGACACGGCACTGCGCGGCTCCGACGGCGTGCAGCGGCTTGAGGTCGATCGGTTCGGGCGGGTCGTGGGCACGGCCTCGTCCACCGCGCCACGCAGCGGCGACAACCTGGTCCTCTCGATCGACGTCGGTGTCCAGCAGGCGGTCGAGCAGACGCTCAGGAAAACCCTGGACTCCCTCGGCGGGCGTGCTCGCACCGCGTCCGGGGTGGTGCTTGATGTGCGAACAGGCCATGTCATCGCCATGGCCAGTCTGCCCTCGTACGATCCGTCGGTCTTTGTGGGCGGTGTCTCCGAAGCGGACTACCAGGCGCTGTCGGACCCCGCCAACGGCATCCCGTTGCTGTCACGGGCCTACCAGGGCTCAGGCGCGCCCGGTTCGACCTTCAAGGCGGTGTCCACCATCACCGCGCTGACCAACCTGGGCGCGTCGACGGCCGGCAACTACGACTGCGGGCCGTCGTTGCAGATCGGCTCCCAGACGTTTCACAACTTCGAGGGGTCATCGGCCGGGCCGATCACGCTGCACCAGGCGCTGGTGATCTCCTGCGACGTCATCTTCGACAAGTTCGCCTACGACGCCTGGCTCGCCGACGGCGGGCTTCGCAATGGCCGCGGCCCCTATCCCACGGCCAACGAGTACTTCGTGAAGATGGCTCGGGCCATGGGCTTCGGCAGCAGGACAGGCGTCGACCTGCCGGGAGAGACCAGCGGCTCGGTCGTCGGGCGCGACGGCGCGAAGGCGATCTGGACGCAGCTGAAGGACTCCTACTGCCGCCGGGCGCAGAACGGCTACCCGGAGGTCACCGACCCGGCCAAGGCCGAGCGGTTCCGCCAGTACGCGGCCGAGGCATGCGTGGACGGCTACCTGTACAACGGAGGCGCGTCGACCCAGTTCGCGATCGGCCAGGGCCAGTACCTGTCGGTCAGTCCGCTGCAGCTCGCGGTTGCCTACGCCGCGCTCGCCAACGGGGGGACCGTCTACCAGCCAACGCTCGCCAAGGCGGTGATCTCGCCGGACGGCAGGGTGGTGACGCCTGTCACGCCCAAGGTCGCGGGACGGGTGCCGGCCGCGCCCGAGACGCTTGCCTACATCAGGGCCGCCCTGCATGGCGTGACGAGCGAAACCGGCGGTACCGCCACCGGTGTGTTCGCGGACTGGCCGAACGACACCATCCCGATCGCGGGCAAGACTGGAACCGCCGAGGTCGAAGGGGCTGGGGATACGTCGTGGTTCGCGTCGTTCGCGCCCGCCAACGATCCGCAGTTCGTCGTGGTCGTCACCATCCCCGATTCCGGCACCGGCGCCGAGTACGCGGCTCCGGCGGTGAAAGCCATCTACCAGAGCATCTACGGCGTCGGGCACGACGCGGCGCTGCCTGGCGGTACGCCCCCGGCGGCGCTGCCGAAGATGACGCGGGACGGGATGTTCGCACCGACTGCCCTGTCCGAGCGGTCTGTCGTCCCGTCCGGTATGCCGTCAGCGGGCGTTTCCGCCACCGGTGATGCCACGACGCGGGCGCTCGTCGTGACCGATGTGACCGATGTGACCGATGTGGCGGACGTGTCCCTGCTCACCGAGTGGCGCCTACCGGGCGCCGGATCGCGCGGTGAGCCCGCGGCAGCCGACTCCGGCCGTTGCCCCACCCAGATCAGTCGGTGTCCCGCCGCTGTCGGGCGCGGGCCACCGTGATTGCCCGCCCCGGCGCTTCGCCAGCAGCGGGGCGCGGGCCCGCGCGGCTCGCGACGTCTTTCGGGCAGAGCCCCCGCATCGACCATGGAGGGAGTGCGCATGACGAGTCCGACGGCCTTGCGGTCCTCCCCGGTCCCGCCGCGTGGCCGGATCGGGCAGCTGCGCGACCGGGCATCAGGACGGCATTCCCCCTTGCGCCGGCTGGACTGGCCACTGCAGATAGCCGTGATCGCTCTGTCCATCCTCGGTGGGTTGCTGGTCTGGTCCGCCACCCGGCATCGCGAGGCCGAAAGCGGCGGCGACCCGCAGCTGTTTCTCAAGCGCCATCTGCTGAACCTGGCCATCGGGCTCGTTCTCGCGGGTGCCGCGACCGTGGTGGACTACCGGATCCTGCGCGCGTACGCCCCATTCGTCTACCTGGGCTCTCTCCTTGGCCTGGCCGCGGTCCTGCTGGTGGGAAGCACGATCAACGGCGCACATTCCTGGATCGTGCTGCCGGCCGGTTTTCAGCTACAGCCCTCAGAGTTCGCCAAGGTCGCCCTCATTGTCGGGGTAGCGATGATCCTCGGGGAGAAGCACGACGACCGGGACACCGGGATCCGCCTCAATCCCGGTCACTGGGACGTGCTGCTGGT
The DNA here is from genome assembly GCF_917627405.1 of Protofrankia sp. Cj5. Classification (NCBI taxonomy): domain Bacteria; kingdom Bacillati; phylum Actinomycetota; class Actinomycetes; order Frankiales; family Frankiaceae; genus Protofrankia; species Protofrankia sp. Cj5. The sequence goes on along the minus strand of NZ_CAKJTO010000081.1, from coordinate 12,504 downwards.
GCTGGGGCTGGCTGCCGTGCCGATGATGTTGATCATGATGCAGCCGGATTTCGGCACGGTCATGGTCTTCGTGTTCGTCATTCTCGGCATGCTCGCGGTCAGCGGCGCACCGAGCCGGTGGGTGATCGGCCTCATCCTGTCCGGTGTCCTGTTCGGCGGGGCGATCCTGCAGTTCCACCTGCTCAAGCCCTATCAGGAGGCACGCCTGACCGAATTCGTCCAAAGCAACCAGAACACCTCCTCCACCGGGTACAACGTCGACCAGGCGATGACGGCGATCGCCAATGGCGGCGTCGCCGGCCGCGGCCTGTTCCACGGCACGCAGACCCAGGGCCAGTTTGTGCCCGAGCAGCAGACCGACTTTGTTTTCACGGTGGCCGGGGAGGAACTGGGCTTTCTCGGCGCTGGCGGTGTCCTGCTGCTCCTGGGCCTGGTGCTGTGGCGGGCACTGGCCACGGCCGTCGACTCAGCCGACTCCTTCGGAACGATGATCGCAACTGGGGTGGTGTGCTGGTTTGCCTTCCAGATGTTCGTCAATATCGGAATGACGTTGGGGATCATGCCGGTCACGGGCCTGCCGCTGCCGTTCCTCTCCTACGGCGGATCGTCGATGTTCGCGAACCTGCTGGCGGTGGGCCTGTTGCAGAATGTCCACCTGCGGGCACGCTCCGATCCGTACGCCTTGTGACGCCGCTCGGCGGACCGTGAATGTGCCGTAGGCTCGCGGGCATGTCCGGACAGTCGTTGTTCCCCCGTCTGGAACCGTTGCTGCCGCGGGTTCGTAAGCCCGTGCGCTACCTCGGCGGCGAAGGGAATTCCCAGTGCAAGCCCTGGGCGGACGCGATCGTCCGCTGGTGTCTGATGTATCCGGACGCCTACGAGGTAGGCCTGCCCAACCAGGGTGTCCAGATCCTGTACGAGATCCTCAACGAGCAGCCGGACGTCTTGGCCGAGCGTACCTACTCGGTCTGGCCGGATCTGGAGGAGCTGCTGCGTGAGCACGGTGTCCCGCAGTTCACCGTGGACGGCCACCGCGCGGTCGGCGACTTCGACCTGCTGGGCGTCAGCTTTTCCACCGAGCTGGGGTACACCAACCTGCTGACCGCGCTCGATCTCGCGGGCATCCCGCTGCATACCGTGGATCGGACTGATGACCACCCGATCGTGATCGTCGGCGGGCATGCCGCGTTCAATCCCGAACCGGTCGCGCCGTTCATCGACGCGGTCGTGCTCGGGGATGGCGAGCAGGCGGTCCTTGCGATCACCGATGTGGTCCGTGCCTTCCGGGCCGCGGGCTCTCCCGGCGGGCGGGACGAGTTGCTCATGCGGCTGGCCCGGCGCGGCCTCGCGTATGTGCCGTCCTTCTACGACGTGGGCTACCGGCCTGACGGCCGCATCCACGCGGTCACCCCGAACCGTCCCGGGGTACCGGCACGCCCCGCCAAACACACCGTCAGTGATCTGGATGCCTGGCCCTATCCGAAGGCGCCGCTGGTGCCGCTGGCGGAGACCGTCCACGAGCGGATGAGCGTGGAGATTTTCCGCGGCTGTACCCGCGGCTGCCGGTTCTGCCAGGCTGGCATGATCACTCGGCCGGTCCGGGAGCGGACCATCACCACGATCGGCGACATGGTGGCCCGGGGCCTGGACGCGTCCGGGTTCACCGAGGTCGGCCTGCTGTCGTTGTCCAGCGCGGACCACAGCGAGATAGGGGAGATCGCCAAGGGGCTGGCGGACCGGTACGAAGGCACGCACACCTCACTCAGCCTGCCCTCGACCCGGGTGGACGCGTTCAACGTCACACTCGCCAACGAGTTCTCCCGCAACGGCCGGCGCAGCGGGCTCACGTTCGCGCCCGAGGGCGGCTCCGAACGCCTGCGGAAGGTCATCAACAAGATGGTCAGCGAAGATGACCTGATCCGCACGGTCAGCACGGCCTACGCCCAGGGCTGGCGGCAGGTCAAGCTGTACTTCATGTGCGGCCTGCCCACCGAGACCGACGAGGACGTGCTCGCCATCGCGGATCTCGCCCGGGAGGTGATCAGGGCGGGGCGTCTGGCCAGCGGTCACCGCGACATCCGTGTCACAGTCTCGATCGGCGGTTTCGTCCCCAAGCCGCACACGCCGTTCCAGTGGGTCGGGCAGGCCTCGCACGAGGTCACCGACCACAGGCTGCAGCTGTTGCGCAACGCCATCCGCGGTGATCGGGAGGTCGGGCGGGCGATCGGTTTTCGCTACCACGACGGACGTCCAGGCATCATCGAGGGCCTGCTCGCCCGCGGTGACCGCCGGGTCGGCGCGGTGATCGAACAGGTGTGGCGTGCCGGCGCCCGTTTCGACGGCTGGAACGAGCATTTCTCCTTCGAGCGTTGGGCGGCGGCCTGCGCACGTGTGCTGGAACCGCTCGGGGTGTCCCTGGACTGGTTCACCACCCGGGAGCGCGACGAACGCGAGGTGCTGCCCTGGGACCATCTGGATGCCGGGCTGGACCGTGACTGGCTGTGGTCGGACTGGCAGGAAGCGCTGCGTGCGACGGAGCTGGACGACTGCCGCTGGACCCCCTGCTACGACTGCGGGGTCTGTCCGACCATGGGGACCGAAAACCAGATCGGCCCGACCGGCCGGACCCTGCTCCCCCTGACGCCGACGGGATCCGGCCGTGCCCCGGCGTCCTGAGGGCCCGCCTCCACCACCGGTGGTCGCGCGGGTGCGGGTGCGTTTCGCGAAACGCGGCCGGCTGCGTTTTATGTCTCACCGTGACATCGCGAGGACCTTTGAGCGGGCGCTGCGGCGCGCGGCTGTCCCCATGGCGTACTCGGCCGGCTTCAGCCCGCATCCGCGCATCTCGTGGCTTGGCGCGGCGCCGACGGGTGCCGCCAGCGAGGCCGAGTACGTGGAGCTTGCGCTGGCCGAGCATTGTGATCCGCATGCGTTGCGGCTGGCGTTGGACGCGGCGCTGCCATCCGGTCTGGACGTTCTCGCGTGCGCGCCCGCCACCGCTGCCTCACTGGCGGAACTGGTGGACGCGTCGCGGTGGCGGTTACGGCTGCCAGCGGTCGCTCGCGATGAGCTGACCAGCGCCGTGGCCGCGCTCCTGGCCCGTGACCGGGTCGAGGTGGAGCGGGTGACCAAGGACGGACATCGCCGGTTCGACGTTCGTCAGGCAGTGGTCTCGATGGTTTGCCATGCGGAGAACGACACCTGTGCGATACTGGATGTGGTTGTGCGGCACACGACGCCCGCCGTGCGACCCGACGACGTGCTGACCGCCCTTTGCGTGGTCGCCGTTCTTCGGTTGCCTGTACCACCCGAGCCGCTCCGGCTCGGTCAAGGTCGGCTGCTGGAAGACGGCACCGTGGCGGATCCGCTCATGCCGGACCGCGACGATGCAGGCCGGCTGGTCGGTCGACTCGATGCGTGATGCAGGGCGTCGCAGGATTCGCCGACGGTACCCCGTCGGACCGACGACAGTGGTTCCTGAGCGGTCGCGACTGCGAGAGCAGCGCGCCCGGGGACCCGAGAGGTTTCATAACCCGTGCCCGATGACATCGTGACAGACTCCGATGAGACACCGACCACTCGTTCCGCCCCGCGGCGGCGGCGTGCCGCCGGACGGTCCGCGGGACCTCCGCCGGACGTCTCGACCGGGTCCTCGCCGGAGACTCCGCAGGTGAGCGACCCCGTTGCTGACAGCGTTGCCCCAGGTGGCGTTACCCCGGGCACGGACGTTCATCCGCCGGAGCCACCCCCGCGATCCGTGGTCGGTATCGAGCCGCCGCCGGTCCCGTTCCTAGCTGATCTTACCGGTGTTCCACCGGGGGCCGCTGCCATGCCCACGAGCGGGGATGGCAGTCCACCGGCACGGCCGGAGACGCGGCTGCGCCGTGGGCGGGCGGTCACCATGGTGACCTTCCAGGCGCCCGACACCGCGGCTCTTGACCTTGTGTCTCGCCGCCGGCGGCGCGGCGTCTCGCCGTTCGACACCGACACGGCTGTCGCGGGCGCCGCCGGCAGGTCGTCCGACACCGGATTCGGGCCGGCCAGTACGGATCGGGGGAACCAGCGGCCAGGGTTCGGGATCGTGCTCGACGCCGGTGACGAGCACGATCCCGAACCCGGCACCGCCATGGCCTATGCCGACAGCGACGAGGATGAGATCTCCAGCGCCGCCGTGCCCGACGACGGCGACTGCGACGGGAGCTCGACGCGGCGCCGTCGCAGAGGCCGCCGGGGCAGGGGGCGTGCGCGTGTCGACGAGGAGGCCGAGGGCGCTGACGATACGTACCCGGTTGCCTTCGAGCGGTCCGGCGCGCGCTCGGATGGGTTCGACGAGAGCGACAGCCCCGGTCGCCCGGACCGGGCCGAGACCGACGATCCCCACGACTCCGGTGATGCCGATGCCGCCGGGCTGGTGGCAGCGGGCGGCGCGGACGGGTACGACGACGAGCAGCCGCAGGGAAGTTCCCGCCGGCGCCGGCGCCGGCGCCGCCGGGACGGTGCCGCGATCGTGGACGACGCGGCCCCGGACGACCCGCCGGCCACGGTCGTTCATGTCCGCGAAAGCCGTGTCCGGGACGACGAGGTGCGCGGGGTCAGCGGCTCGACGCGGTTGGAGGCGAAGCGCCAGCGCCGCAAGGAGGGCAGGGACAGCGGCCGCCGCCGGCCGCCGATCGTTACCGAAGCGGAGTTCCTGGCCCGGCGCGAAGCGGTTGAACGGCGCATGGTCGTGCGCAACGCCGGTGACCGCACCCAGATCGCGGTGCTTGAGGACGGGGTGCTTGTCGAGCATTTCGTGACGAGGGCGAGCTCCTGGTCGTATGCGGGGAACGTGTATCTCGGCCGGGTGCAGAACGTGCTCGCCAGCATGGAGGCGGCATTCGTTGACGTCGGCAAGGGGCGCAACGCCGTCCTGTACGCCGGAGAGGTCAACTACGACGCCTCCGGGCTCGACGGGCGGCCTCGTAAGATCGAGCAGGTGCTGAAGTCAGGCCAGTCGATCGTCGTCCAGGTTTCCAAGGACCCGATGGGGCACAAGGGCGCCCGTCTGACCAGCCAGGTGAGCCTGCCAGGCCGCTATCTGGTCTATGTGCCGGACGGGCAGAACGCGGGGATCAGCCGGAAGCTTCCGGATACCGAACGCGCCCGCCTGAAGACGATCCTGAAGAAGATCACTCCGGAGAACGGCGGCGTGATCGTTCGGACCGCGGCCGAGGGCGCCAGCGAGCAGGAGCTCGCCCGTGACGTCGCCCGGCTGTCGGCCCAGTGGGAGGACATCCGCCGGAAGGCGGCGAAGGCCAGCGCTCCCGCGCTGCTCTACGGCGAGCCCGATCTCGTGATCAGGGTGATTCGGGACATCTTCAACGAGGATTTCGCCGAGCTGGTCGTCCAGGGAGACGAGGAAGCCGCGATGATCGAGGACTACGTCGACATGGTGGCGCCGGACCTGCGCGATCGGGTCCGGCGACAGACCGGCACGGCCGACGTGTTCGACACGTACCGCGTCGACGAGCAGCTTGCCAAGGCCCTCGACCGCAAGGTGTGGCTGCCCTCGGGCGGGTCGCTTGTGATCGATCGTACCGAGGCGATGACCGTTATCGATGTGAACACCGGCAAGTTCACCGGCAAGGGCGGCAACCTCGAGGAGACGGTCACCAAGAACAACCTGGAGGCCGCCGAAGAGATCGTCCGCCAGCTCCGGCTCCGCGACATCGGCGGGATCATCGTCATCGACTTCATCGACATGGTCCTGGAGAGCAACCGCGAACTTGTGCTGCGGCGCCTGACCGAATGCCTCGGCCGGGACCGCACCCGGCATCAGGTCGCGGAGGTCACGAGCCTCGGGCTGGTGCAGATGACCCGCAAGCGGGTGGGCCAAGGGCTGCTCGAGGCCTACAGCGAGCCCTGTGCTCACTGTGGCGGGCGTGGTGTCATCGTGCATCTGGACGGTCAGGCCGCACCGCCCGCGCGAAGCTCCGGGGCGTCCAGCCCCGCGGTACCGGGGCCGCCGGCGGCAGGCACGGCGGCCGAGGCCGGCCCGAGTGGCGAGGCCCCAGACGCCACTGTCGTGGAGGCGGGCTCCGTGACCACGGATACGGGCCTCTCCCGTACCAGACCGGTTGAGGCGACCGTGCCCGGAGACGCGGCCAGCCCCAGCCCAACGGACAACGTCGCGATGAGCAACGCCACAACAAGCAATGAAGCGACGGACAACGCCGCAACGGACAACGCCACGACGAGCAACGCCACGACGAGCAACGGCGCGACGAGCAACGGCGCGACGAGCAACGGCACGAAGGACGACGGCGGGCCGATCAGTTCGGCGCCGCCGTCATCGAACGCTGCCCGATCCACCGGGGCTCGTGCGACCGGTCGTCGGCGGGCGTCGCGTGCGGTCGCGGCACCGCAGGAGAGCGGTGAGGCCGCCCACACCGGGTAGGTGTCCTTGTGTTGATGCGTGTGCTGACGCATGCGTGCTGACAGCGGCCTGGTCCAGCGCCGCGCTGGACCAGGCCTCCTGATCGGCCGCGGGCGCTGACATCGCCGAATCCGGCCGGCCGCCTGGCGCGTGGGTCCGTGTCCCGGTCCGGGCGGCGCCTCGCGTCGTTGTCGTCGGTTGACGCCCACAACCAGGGCGGCTGCCTCCGCCGCCGCGCGATCCATCCAGCCGGACGCCGCTCCCCTGATCGAACGACGGCTCCCGGAACACGCCGTAGCCTCTGGCTGGTCAGGCTTCGCCGGTGGCCCAGTGCTGCGCCGCTTCCCGGCGGATGAGGTCGCGTTGGTCGTGCTCGCGCACGAGCGCGTCCAGCCGCGCGCGGGACCGTCGCAACGCGCCGTCAACCGCCGCGCTGGCACGGCTGTTGTCGCCCATTTGCAGGGCGTACGAGGCGACGACCAGAGCCTGGACGACGTCGTCCTGGGCAGAGAGCGCATCGCTGTGGGCATCGCTGCCCGCGGCGGCGGCCTGAGGCCGGCCACGGAAGGCGCAGCCGTCCCTGGAAAGCTCGCGGGCACGCACCGCGAGCCAGCAGGCCGCGTAGGCCGTACTGAGCGCCCACGTCGCGCGTACTCCGGCTGGCAGGCCCACCAGCCCGTTGAGAGCGACCCCGAGCACCGTTGTGACGACCACCGCGGATGCCGCGATGGTCACGGACCGCCGCCGGGGGTCCGTTGTCCGGGCTGAGGACACCAGCGGCCAGCCGGCGGTCAGGACAGCGGCGGCCGTGGTGGCACCGGCCACCCAGATCACAATCTGCCAGCCCATCGTGGCCCAACCCCCACCCAGGCCGCGGACGATGCGCGAGGCTCGCGTCGCGCTGTCGGCGGCCACCCGTTGCCTGTTGGCTCTGCTCGGGCACTGGCCGCCAGCCGGGAGCGCAGTGCCCGTGCCGAGCCCGTGCCGAGCCCATTCCGATGGTTGCGCGCTGGTCGGCGGCACGCCATGGTTCATCGGTGCCATGGCCGGATACGCCCTGTGGCCCGGGTCGCGGCGCGGGGGCGGGGCCGCCGGTGTCAGGTTGGCGCATGCGCCTGTTAAGGTAGTGCAATCAGGGCCGGGCACGGCTGTGTTTCCGCCGTGTGAGAGATGCCCGTCCGACTTCAGCAAGGAGAACCGGTGTACGCGGTCGTGGCCAGCGGCGGCAAGCAGCACAAGGTCGCCGTCGGCGATGTCGTTGACGTCGAGCTCGTCAAGGGCGAGCCGGGCGCGACCGTCAACCTGTCGGCGCTCCTGCTTGTCGACGGCGACGTGGTGACCCACGACAGGGACGCGCTCGCGTCTGTCGAGGTGACAGCGGAGGTCGTCGAGATCGTCAAGGGTCCTAAGATCAGAATTCACAAATTCAAGAACAAGACCGGTTATCACAAGCGGCAGGGCCACCGCCAGAAGTTCACCCGCCTGCGGGTGACCGGTATCGAGACCGGGAAGGCCTGAGCGACATGGCACACAAGAAGGGCGCGAGCTCCTCGCGCAACGGTCGTGACTCCAACGCCCAGCGGCTGGGCGTGAAGCGTTTCGGTGGCCAGTACGTCAACTCAGGTGAGATCATCGTTCGCCAGCGGGGCACGCACTTCCACCCCGGTTCCCAGGTAGGCCGTGGCAGCGATGACACACTCTTCGCGCTGGTCGCCGGGCATGTCCAGTTCGGCAACCGCCGGGGCCGCCGGGTTATCAACATCATTCCCGTTGAGGGGGCGCGGGCTGCCTGAGGCAGCCGGCTCGCAGCTCAACAGGGCCGGTGCCGCTGTCCGCGTGGGCGAGTTGTCTCGGCGACCGCTAAGCCAACGACGATGAGGAGAGGCAGCGGTGCCCACCTTCGTCGACCGGGTCGTCCTCCACGTCATCGCGGGGGACGGCGGGCCTGGCTGCGCGTCGGTTCACCGGGAGAAGTTCAAACCGCTCGGTGGCCCTGACGGCGGTAACGGCGGGCGTGGCGGGGACGTCGTTCTTCGGGCTGACCCGAGTGTGACGACCCTGCTCGAGTTCCACTTCCACCCCCACCAGCGAGCCTCTGGCGGCCGTCCGGGCCAGGGCTCCAACCGGCACGGCGCGGATGGTGTCGATCTTGTGCTGCCAGTGCCGGACGGCACGGTCGTCCTACGGCCGGACGGCGAGCAGGTCGCGGACCTTGTCGGCGCCGGGAGCGAGCTGGTCATCGCCCGCGGTGGCCGCGGTGGCCGGGGCAACGCGGCTCTTGCCTCCGCTCGGCGCAAGGCCCCGGGGTTCGCGGAGCTCGGCGAGCCGGGGGAGCGGCTGGACGCCGTCCTGGAGCTCAAGACCGTCGCGGACGTGGCGCTGGTGGGCTTTCCCAGCGCGGGCAAGTCCTCGCTGGTCTCGGTGCTCAGCGCGGCCAAGCCCAAAATCGCGGACTACCCCTTCACCACCCTCGTACCGAACCTCGGCGTGGCGCTGGCCGGTGACCTTCCGCCGTACACGGTGGCCGATGTCCCAGGCCTGATCCCCGGAGCCAGTTCCGGACGAGGCCTGGGGCTTGAGTTCCTGCGCCATATCGAGCGCTGCTCGGTCATCGTGCACGTGCTGGACTGCGCCACCCTCGAGCCCGGCCGTGATCCCGTCAGCGACCTCGACGTCATCGAGGCCGAACTGGCCGCGTACTCCGCGGACCTGTCGGACCGGCCGCGGGTGGTCGTCCTCAACAAGATTGACGTACCGGATGGCCGCGACCTGGCAGACCTGGTCACGGCCGAGATCGCCGCCCGTGGGCTGGCCGTGTTCGCCGTGAGCAGCGCCACCCGGGAGGGCGTCCGTACGCTCTCGCTCGCCCTGGCTGAACGGGTCGCCGAACATCGGGCGCTACAGCCGGCGCGGACCTCCCAGCGGGTCGTTCTCCGCCCCCGCGCGGTTGATGAGCCTGATTTCGCCGTCCGCGCACACGATGACGGGTTCGTGGTGACCGGTGCCAAACCCCTGCGATGGGTCCGGCAGACCGACTTCGGTAACGATGAGGCGGTCGGCTTCCTCGCCGATCGGCTGGCTCGTCTCGGCCTGGAGGCTGAGCTCGTTCGGCTGGGGGCGGAACCTGGTGTCGCGGTGACCATCGGCGATGTCACCTTTGACTGGGAGCCGCACCTGAGCGGGCGTGGTGGGCGTGGGGACCGGCGTGACGCTCTGCCTGCCGGCTCGGCCGCTGGTGGATCCACGGCCGCCGGCTCAGGGGGAGCTGAGGCGCTCTCGGTGGGATCCACTCTCGGCCCTCGTGGCAGTGACGACAGGCTCCGCACCACCACCCGGTTGACCAGGGCTCAACGCTTCGCTCGCCGGGCAGCTGATCATGCCAGTGGCGCTGGGGACGACGAGGGCGACTCGTGACAGGGTTGATGTGTGACTGTTCGTGACTTTGTGACACGGGCCAACCGGATTGTGGTGAAGGTCGGTTCGTCGTCCTTGACGACCGCGAGCGGCGGTATCGACGGTGATCGCGTCGATGCGCTGGTGCGGGCACTGCTGGCGCGTGCGGGTCGGTTGGTGCTGGTCTCGTCGGGCGCCATCGCCGCGGGCCTCGCGCCGCTGGGGCTGACCCGGCGGCCTCGAGATCTCGCGACCCTGCAGGCCGCGGCGAGCGTCGGTCAGAGCATGCTCGTGCACCGTTACGCCACCGAGTTCGGGACGGCCGGGTACCGGGTCGGCCAGGTGCTGCTCACCGCTACCGATGTGATCCGGCGCACTCACTACCGTAACGCCCGGACCACCCTGGACCGGCTGCTGGAACTCGGCGTCGTTCCCATTGTCAACGAGAACGACGCCGTTGCCACCCAGGAGATCCGGGTCGGGGACAACGATCGTCTCGCGGCGATCGTCGCGCATCTCGTCTCCGCGGATCTGCTGCTCCTGCTCTCCGACGTGGACGGTGTCTATGACGCCAACCCGCGGCGCGGCCCGGCCACCATGATCCGTGAGGTCCGGGCGGACGCGGATCTCGATGGGGTCGGCACCCGCGGCACCGGCAGCGCCGGGGTCGGGATCGGTGGTATGGCAACGAAGATCGAGGCGGCTCGGATGGCCGCCTCGGGCGGGGTCGTGACAATCATCACGTCGGCGGGGAACGCGGCCGCCGCTCTTGCCGGCGCCGACGTGGGCACGGTGTTCCACCCGACCGGCCCGCGCCGGGCGTCCCGCCTGCTGTGGCTGGAACACGCGACGATCCCGCAGGGCAGGCTGTTTCTGGACAGCGGTGCGGTGGCCGCGGTGGTCGACCGCCGGGTGTCGCTGTTACCTGCCGGGGTCACCAAGGTTGACGGTGACTTCTCCGCCGGTGACCCGGTTGACCTGGTCAGCCCGGCGGGCCTGTCGGTCGCCCGGGGGCTGGTCGCCTACGACGCGGCGGAGCTGCCGGGGATGCTGGGTCGTTCAACATCCGATCTTGCGGCTGAGTTTGGCTCGTTCTACGAGCGCGAGATCGTCCATCGTGACGACCTCGTTCTCCTCCAGCCGCGCCGCTGACGCCGAGCTAGGCGCCAGCCGACGTCGGCTGGCGCCTAGCCAGTGTGCTCATGGGCGCCGGTCTGGACGGTCGTGCCAGCGCTGGCCGCTGGCCGCTGGCTCCAGCGTCGTCGGCCGCGCGGGCCTTGTCGGCCGTACGGAGCCTGAAGGAGCACAGCGCGGCCGGCGTCCCGGGCCATCCCGCCGGTCAGGTGAGGCTGGTCCGGACATGGCTGCCACGGGCGCTCTTGACGACGGTGACCTGGGTGGGGATGCGCTGGCGCAGATCGGCGACGTGGCTGACGATACCGACCAGCCGGCCGCCGGAGCGCAGGTCGTCCAGGACGTTCATGACCTCCTCCAGGCTGTCGGGGTCGAGGCTGCCGAAGCCCTCGTCGATGAACAGCGCGTCCATGGCCTGACCGCCGGACTCGGCGGTGACCACGTCCGCGAGTCCCAGCGCCAGGGAGAGCGCGGCCTGGAAGGTCTCCCCACCGGACAGGGTGGCGGTGTCACGCCGCCGGCCCGTCCAGGCATCCTCGACGAGCAGCCCGAGACCGGCCCGGCGCCGCCGGTCGCGGCGTTCACCGACATCGTGGACCAGGGTGAACCGGCCGCCGCTCATCGCCGACAGCCGCCCGCTCGCCGCGGTCGCGACCTCCTCGAGCCGGGCGGCGAGGACAAAGCTCGACAGGGGCATGCCCTGGCGGTTGTCACCGCGTCCCGCGGCCACGTCGGCGAGGCCGCGTATGTGCTGGGCTGCCTCGCGCAGCGGTGCCACCACCGCGAACGCCTCGGCGAAGACGGCGACCAGGGCGGACAGGCGCCTGAGCCGGTCGCCCGCCCGCGCCGCCGCGGCGAGTGCCGCTTCGTGCGCCTCCCGGGCGGCCAGCGCGGCTGCCTCCCGGTCGGCCAGCGGTACCGGCGCCTGCGGGTCGACGGCCAGCTGAGGGCTGGCCAACCGGGATCGCACCCCGACCAGATCGTCCCGGTGGGCGTCCAGCCGCGTCTGTGTCGCGGCGAGCCAGCTGTCCTCCCGGCAGGCGGCTCGGGCGGTGGCCGTGTCCGGGAAGCCCGCGGCGCGGGCGTCACCGTCGGCCGCGGCTGACGCCCGGCGATGTTCCTCCTCCGCCGAGACCGCCGCCGCGGCGGCGGCGTGGCACTCGGTGTACGCGTCCGCGAACTGCGCGATCTCGCGCTGACGTGTCGCCAGCTGGTCGGGGTCCCGCAGTTCCGGTGGAATGCCCGAACGCTGCCGGGCGGCCCGTACCCGGTATTCCTCCGCATGGGTGCGGGCGAGCTGCTCGGCCGACCCGTGACCGGCCAGCTCCGCGGCGGCTCGTGTCTCCTCCTCGCGGAGCAGGGCAAGCGCCTGCTCGGCGGATGGGAGATCGGCGGCGGTGGCGGCAAGCATGTCGGCGTGGCTGGCGAGGTCCGCCGCGGTCCGCTCGAACCCCTCGGCGGTTGGCTCAGGAGCAACCGGTAGATCCCGGCGCCGCGGGTCGGCGGCACCGCCGTCGCTGTTGCCGCCACTGTTGCCGTCGCCGCTGCCGCGGTGAACGTCA
>NZ_CAKJTO010000080.1:0-25042 GCF_917627405.1 Protofrankia sp. Cj5 | reverse complement strand
CCTAAACCCCGCACCATGACCGTTTCGGGTTGCCTGATGCCAATAGCCCCGGGGAATATGCATTATTTCTCCGGCATACAGCGTCCCCGACCAGAGTAGCTCATCACTCGGTGTCTGGTTCTGCTCCGCGTCCCGATACATAGGCGCTGAACGTGAGGGACTTCGTACTTTCCAGCTTTTCTCCCCGGCTAGCTGAACAATCAATACATCATGATCGTCCCAATGTAAGTTGAAGCCGGCTGCTTCATGGGTCGTCAGATAGGCGTTTACCTGGACCAGTTCGCGAGACCACCACTGCAAAGCCCGACATGCAACTTCCATAGTAGGGTCAAACATTTCTAGAGAGTCGAGAACAAGAGTGCAACCTGACTCAATAAGTCGACCTAGACGACGCATGCTCGGCACGTGAATGCCCTGTCCTCGTTTAGTCGTAGTCGCGCTGATGTAATTATTGGGGTGCAACTCGGACCCATCTCGAAAACAACGAAGTTGCGGTGAGGCAAGACTTCGTCTCATCACGAGATCAAGCAATTTCGTTGGGGTGAGAAGACGGGTACACAGGTCAGGACCAAGCATGCCACCTCGGGTAAAATCCGATCCCAGCATATTTGGCCCTGACCAACTGAGCGCCTTCTCAACACCGCGAACTAGCCGGTGATCCATTCTAATCCTCATCGCAGCGTCGAGTTTGGCAATACTCGGGTCAACCCGGGCAACGATCGGAACCGGCACGGGTCGACGTCGGTTCTACTCGTCCGATCAAGGGGTTCTGAATAACGCTCTATGACTCTGGGTGGTTCAGTTTATCGGCGTTTTCTCCGTCGTCACCCGTTGATGTGCCGGTCGAGTCGGAGTATTCGGCATCGTATCGATCATGTACGACGGCAAGTTGCTCAATCGCAATGATGAGATCATCGCTATTTCCCATAGCCGCTACACCTCTCCTTGAGTAGTTTTCTACAACGTATTGCCTGTAAATCGGGGCATATTTGCGACGTCAGATCAAGAGGTTTTAGTGAGCTCTTCGAAGCAAAATCTGACCGCTGCGACCTTGCCAGAACGGGACCCCTCCTCCCCTTCCGTAGATCACAATTCTGTCATGTAGGCAGATCTATTAACTGGCAAGAATTTTGCCCTAGCGCCGCGCTGATCGCGTCGATGACCGCGTTCAGTGCGGCAACCTGTCCACCGAGATAAAGCGCAGCTTCTCGGAATGTAGCGTGTGCGCCCCAGGTTTCCACGTTTTCGGGATCGACCGTAAGAACGGCGCACAGAGCTCGACAGCAGCGGTCGTGCATCACCGCTTCACTGCATTGGTCGTCCACCATGAACAGGACGGATAGCAATTGCCGCCGGATCGTCAAGTACCGTTCCAGGGTCGACCCACTGACCACTCATGTGATCGATAGATGCGAGTACACGGCAGGGGACGATCCCAATGAATGGGAGCCAGCACGCCGCCACGACATGGACAGGCACTCGGTACCCGTGAAGGCCCAACTCCGACCTACCGCGAGGTCAAGGATGGTAACCGGTCGCGGTGTCAGCGGCTCCATTGCGCGAGAATATGCCCAATCTGCCGCCTTCACCCAATGCGACCGATGGAACGTTGCTACGACAAATCCATCGGCATCCGCAACGAGAAAATGATCTGCCTTCGGAACGAGTCCCACCGATAACGGCCTAGTGGCGATTTTTATTGCTTCAGCGTCCGTAATGTTCCGGGCTACCACGGCGGTAACACGCTCAATAATGTCTTCCTGACCCGCCGTGAATGCTTTTTCCTCCCCAATCGTAATGGTCGGTCCTTGTATCAGCAATGGTCTTGGTCGTACGGCAAGAACAGCATCAACAGCGTCCCGAAACCCATCGTAGGTCATCCCGGACGGCTCGACAAGGTCGCGGTCAAATGCGCGGTCATGGCTTATCAGACGCGCGAGGTACGCCCGCAGTTCGGTGGTACTCATGCGACCCACCGCACCCGGCATACCCGTGGCGGAAGATGAAACTTGACCGTGCTGACCGCGTAGTCATCCCATCCGTGACCCACGGCGTATTGGTCGGCAGCCGCGGCGGTCTCAAAAAAGATCTTTACTTCTGCCACGGTCGCCCGGTCGCCACCCCCAAACAAGATTGCCGCGTACAGGGCGGAAGAATCAATATCGTGTCGGGTGGGTGTATCAGTCCTCACGCCGATCACCTCGCGATGAGACGCCGGCCGCGGGCTCGACCCCAAGTCCGGCGTCAGTCACCCCCGGTCGCTCCCCGAATCCGATCATCGAATGCGGGGGATCTAACTCAGCCACATTGCCTCCCAACACACTCCGCCGTCCCACCAGGAGGACCGCTCACGGGTCCGACGTCTCAGCCCTTGCCCTGTGGGTGTCGAGCGTCACCAGCACTGCGCACAGCGACAGCGTCGCGCATGTGCACTCTGGATGCAAGGTACTTGACCAAGAATCTGTCGTTTAGTGTGCTTGGGCGATGCTAGTGATCCGTTGCGACTGAGAGGCGATAGCAGTGCTGACGCTCTCATCTGGAACACTGAGACCGCACTGTTCCTTGATCGGAGGCGAGATGACGACCAGGTCAGGGCCGACTGTGCGACGACGCAGGCTTGGTGCGGAGCTTCGCGTCCTGCGCGACAGCGCAGGTGTCCGCCCCGAAGAAGCCGCCGCAGTCCTGGAATGTTCGGTCTCGAAGATCAGTCGGATCGAGCTGGGACGGGTGTCGGTCCGCACAAAAGATCTTCGAGCGCTCCTTGACCGGTATGGCGTCACAGACAAGGCGCAACGGGACGCATTATTTGCTCTGGCTCGCCAGAGCAGCCAGCCCGGATGGTGGCATGCCTTCGGCGATGCGGTGCCCCGCTGGTTCGAGATCTACATCGGCCTGGAAGCCGACGCAGCATACATCAGTAAATATGATCATCAACTTGTGCCTGGTCTACTCCAGACCGCCGAGTACGCTCGCGAGATCATCCGGGTGCATCAACCAACGATTTCCGAAGACGACCTTGATGCGAAGGTCGCGCTCCGCATGGAACGTCAGAAGCGGCTCACCGAATCCGACCCGCCGCACCTCATGGTCGTCTTGGACGAAGCCGTTCTACGCCGACCTGTTGGCGGAGCGGAAACCATGAGCGCCCAGCTTGCCCATCTCATCGAAGCGAACAGACTCCCGACCGTCACGGTACAGGTCCTGCCGTACTCAGCCGGGGCTCACCCGGCGATGGGTAGCGCCTTCATGATCCTCGGCTTCCCCGACGCAAGTGACCACGAGGTCGTGTACATCGAGGAGCTAAGGAGCAGTCTTTACATTGAGGACCCGACAGACGTGCGGGAGTATCAGAGACACCTCAACCAAATAAGATCGATCTCTCTCGACGTCCCTACCTCCGTCAGGATGATCGAGCATGCGATGGAGGATCTGACATGAGTACCGGCGGTAAGTCCGATCTTAACCACCTGGACAGGAGCGGCCTGGAGTGGCGCAAGAGCAGCTACAGCAATGGCGCAGGCGGTGAATGTGTCGAGATCGCCCCGCTGTCCGAAGGCATCGCTATACGAGACTCCAAGGACCCCGACGGGGCAATCTTGACTTTCACGCGCGCTGAGTGGCTGGCGTTCCTCGCTGGGGCTCGCGGAGGTGAGTTCGACCTTAGCTGACCAAGAATCCGACTCGTCCGGTTCGTGCCAATTATCTATACGTCTTCAAGGCGGCCTCCGGCCGCCACGGGGACGGCGCCTCGCAACGCCGCGCCCTGGGACGGAACCCGGCGGGACCGCCGCGCGGCGCTGGCGCGTCGGCGCGTCGCAGTCCCCGCGTGTACGTTTGACCGGCTTTATGCCGTATCGGCCTCGGCGATCCCGTTTCACCGGCCGATTCGGTCACCGGATGCACATGGTCTCCCTCGTCTCATAACCGGTTGCACTTGCCCGGTAACGATATCTACAGGTTTCCCCGGGGCTCCGCCCAGGCCCCGGCCCAACGCGCCAGAGGAGGGGCAGCGGGTCCGCTGATCGCCTCCGCCGGCCGGACACCCATCGTGGGTGTGCTCCGTTCCGGTTGCGCTTCTTGTGCCAGAGAAAGGCGTAGGTCGCTTCCAGCGCGAGGGATGACCAGCAAGTCGCCGCGTCCGCGTCCTTGCTGGCGAGGTCCCCGCAGATCTGCACCCCCGGCCGGCAGGATGAGCGCCGGTCGCAGGATGAACAGGTCCGAGTCCGGCGGGGGCAGTTCGACGCGCGCGGGCTCAGCCGGATCAGCCATCAACAGGCCGCTGAAGTGCGACGCGGTACGGCCGGGCCTGCGATTGTTTGGGACCGTGTCCATGGGTCTCTTACTCCTGTCTGTGCAGGGGTTGGAGATCAAGACCCGGGCTCGGTGTTGGAGCACCGACCCCGGGTCGCTGCCGTTCCGGCGTTCGATCCGGGAACCGTCCGCCGGACGACCTGTTACGGCGAAATGGTGAGATCAACTATGAACGGCACGCCCGTGACCTGCGAGACCCATGATGCGGGGCGATATCCCGCGGGCCGTCCCTCACAAAGGGAGCGCCGTGCTGGCCGCACCGGTGAACGTGTCAATCTCCTCACGGGACGCGATCGCCCGCGGGCCGATCCCCTCGATACTCAGGGCCGCCGCCGCGGTCGCGAACCGGACCGCCTCGCTCACCGTGCTCCCGCCTTCCAGCGAGATGAACAACGCACTGGCGAAAACGTCACCGGCCCCGGTGTCGTCGATGAGCTGAGATGTCGCGGCAGCCGGGAACTCCTGCGTACCGTTTGTCAGCAGGACCTCGCATCCGCCGGCTCCCTTGGTGACCACGACGATTCCGCCGGCCCGCCGAACCGCCTCGGCCACGTTTGCCAGGTAGGGCGCCTCATAGTCCGCAAACACCACCACGTCCAGGTGCGCGGCGGTCGGACCGTCGATCTCAAGGGGCTGGTGGTGGACGCGGCCGTGCTCGTCCCAGGAGCGGATCAGCCCCTGCGGGGTCAGTCCGAGCAGGCTCCGCGCACTCGCTCGAGCGGCCTCCTCAAGGAGGATCTCCCGTGCGACGGGGGCCAGGTGCAGCACGCGGCTTTCCGGAAGCCTGTCGAGGCCTGACGCCCGGCCCGCGGATTTTTCCAGCCATTGCGCCCGAAGACCATCAATGCTTTCGTTACGAAACCGTGTCGTGTCCGCCGAAGGCTGGATGTAGAGGACCGCCTCCGTCGCAAACGGCAACCAGACCGGTGCCAGTTCGGAACCCCGGCCCCGCCCGACTCCAGCGGCGCACAGGCCAAGGCGTGCCGCCTGGATGATGGCGTAGACCACGCTCCCGCCGACCGCGAGCGACGCATCGGGACGGACATCGACCGTCGGGTTCCCCACCGCCAGGTAATCAAGGGGCGGAGCACTGATCAATGCCTCGGCACTCCTGATCGTCATGGCCGCAACATTACTCGCGGGGCGCCACGCTCCCGGCAGCCCGAGCGCGCCGTTCAGCGCCGCCGCGCGCTCCTGCCGCACGCACGCAGACAGCCGGGCACGGCGTGGGAACACGACCGGAAGGATCAGTCACGGCCGGTTCGCGTGCTGGAAGCCGGCGCCACGGCCCTCCCCGTGGGCAGCGGCGTGACCGTCGCCAACGCCCTTGCGATCTCCGGATAGCCGACTGTACCGATCAGTCGCGGCCTGGCCGCGGCGTTCAGGGCTGCGTCCCCGGACATTCCGTCGCCGGCCTCGCCCTCGTCGTCGTCCAGGACAAGTGCGCAGCCGGCATCCGGACGCTCAGCCAGCCGCGGGAGCAGATCGCTCAGCAACTCACCCGGCGTGGTGGTGGGTACCGCGGCCAGCGGGACGCTGATCTTCGCCACTCGGGCAGACCCGTGGTCCTCACCCGGAACCGCAACAAGATCACACAGTTGTGTCACTCCGGTGAGAGCGCCGTTGACGTCGGCCACGGCAAACACCGTCTGTCCCCCCGCGGGCATCCGCGTGCGCGCCATCTCCTCGACAGCCGCGGACACTGTCCGCCAACCGGGCAGGATCTCGGGTGCGGGACCCATCACATCCCCGACCCGGACGCCCGCAAGCATCGTGTTCGTACGCAGCCGGGATCGTTCCGCCCGGCCCGAGGCGAGAGCGGGCCAACCGAGCAGCGCGACCCACAGACCCAGCGCACCCACCACAAAGACCGACGCCGCCCCCGCGGCGATCAGGATCCAACCAGTGATCATTCCAGCTCGGGCGACTGCCATGCCCGCCTGCTCACGGCTGCCGGTCCACCGGTGGACGATCGCGGTGAGCAGCCGCCCGCCATCGGTCCGCGGCGTGGGCAGCAGCTCCGACAACGTCATCAGCAACGCAAGAGCACCGGCCCAGAACCCGGCGCTGCCAGCCAATGCCAGCCCCCCGCTCGGGGCCAGCCAACCAAGCGTGACGAAACCCGCTCCACCGAGCCCACTGACCAGCAGCCCGACACAGGCGACGCGGGCTCCCGTCCGCGGTTCGTGGCTGTCGACGGTGGCGGCCCGCAGCCGGCTGCCAAAGACACCGACCGTGACCCCATCCACCCGTACGCCGGCCCGACGGGCAACGGCGGCCCGGGCGAGGTCGGCAGCCAGCAGCAGCGCGAGAAGAAGCCCGGCGCCGACGAGACCGGCGGACAGATACGCGACGGACGATCTGCCCGGCACCGTGGTGGGAAGCGTCCAGGCACCCAGCACGAAGCTCAGGACGCCGATGCTCACAGCCGCCCCGGGGCGCACCGAGACCGGCGTGCGGACCGTTCCCGTTGCCACCTGATCGACGGTCATGACCCTTCGATCCCCTTTCCGTCGCGGCCGCAAGCCGTGACAAAGATCGCGCTATGAGATCCCTCCCAAGGCCGCCGGGCACGCGCCCCACCCACGCCGGTCCGGAGCCCACGAGGCCGGTCGGGCTTCCTCGGCCGCCTCAGCGAGACAGCGGCTCCCGCGGCAGTCGGCCAGGCCCGGTGGCCTCGCCGACCGGGCACCCGCCAGGGTGGCCGAAGAATCACTATACGCGCTACTATCAGACCATCTGCCCGTAATTATCCGCTTTTAAGCCTTTGTCCCTGACCCTGCCTGGACGGTGTCCATGACAGCTCCACGCCCGCTGTTGCACGATCCCCGCGTCCATCGAGCGCGTTCCGCGGAGCACACATCCCGACCGGCAGGCCCAAAGCCCGGCCTGGCCGGATACGCGCCGCGCCGATGAGCCGTCCCAGCGACTGGAGCGTCCTCGGCCTTGATAAGGATCCGGCTCCGGGCGACCTTTATGCCATCCGGGATCTCGCCCGGCGTTTCCTGGCATTCGCCGCTGACGTCGAACACGCGCGCGGGCAGGTCACCGCGGCTACCACCGGCAGCGTCACCCAGGCCTGGCTCGGTGCCGCCGGGGATACCTTCCGCGACAGGCTCAACGGCTTGCCCGGGCGGCTGTCCCGGCTCGAGACCTCCTACCGGATGGCCGGCCAGGCGCTCAAGGCCTACGCACCGATCCTGGACACCGCCCAGGAACAGGCCGGCCACGCGCTCTCCCGTGGCCGCGACGCCCGCGCCCGCCGCGACCACGCCGAAACGCTCCTCGGCCCGGCCCAGACCGCACTGACCAGCGCGGCCGCCAGCCTCACGGCCCTGGCCCGCGCGCACCATCCCGATGCCGCGGGAGCCGGGTGGCCAGACCCAGCCCAGGTCACGCGGGCACTGCGCGACCACGAAACCGCCCAGACCCGCCTCGAGCGGGCCCGCGGCACTGTTCACAGCGCCCAGGACGAGATCGAGACCGCCCGCCGCCTCGCCCTTGCCGCAGGCCAGCTGCGCGCGCACGCGGCACATACCTGCGCTCGGGCCATCCAGGCCGCGTCCCACGCCGGCATCCGCGACAGGCCCTGGTGGTCCTGGGAAAAAATCAAAAAAGCCGCCGGCGCGGCCTGGCATGCCACCGTCCGGGCCGCGAAAATCACCGTCGCTGTCTTCGGCGTCATCGCGATGCTCATCGGCGGACCAGCCGCCTGGATCGTGTGCGCCGCCGCGCTTGTCATCCTGGCCGACGCGCTGACCGCATACGCCAACGGCGAGGCCTCCGGCTGGGAGGTCGGCTTCGCGTTACTCGGCTGCGTCCCCGGCGGCAGGGGCTTCACCACCACCGCGGGGCTCGCCCGTGGCCTGCGCGGGGGTGCCGCCCTCGCCCGCGACGCCCGCACCGCCGCCCAACTCCGCCTCACCACCATGGCCGCGCATCTGCGCGGCGCGCGCGGCCACCCCGCCATGCTGGCAAAAGGCCTGCTCTCCCACCCGGCGGCCGCCACCCCCAACGGCCATATCCGGATGGCCACCAGTGACCTCCGCGGTAACGCCCATCGCAGCGCTCCCGACACGTTTCGGTCGCCGCGGGGACCGCGGCACCACATCCGTGACGGCGTCCCGCTCGGTTTCGCCGGCCAGGAGGAGTTCCAGCGGTTCGCCGATACCCTGCACAAGGGCCTACGACAGGCCGGATATCCGGAAGCGCGGGGTATCATGCACGGAAGTTCTGTGACCGGGGCCAGTTTCCGAGAAAGGGTGCCGTTCGACGTGGCCAGAAAGAGCGACTTCGACGTCGCGATTGCCGATCAGTCGCTTTTCAGACGGGCGCGGGAGGCTGGCGTCGAGATTCGCGGGCACGGTAATCGGACCGCCCCACTCAGAAATCGCGAGCTCAAGGCGCTCGACCTGCTCACCCTCAGTAGAGAACTTTCTGGCCTGGCCGGCAGAAAAGTCGCCTTCATGTCGTATCGAGACCTTTCCGCGGCGGTCAGCAGATCGCCTTCGATTATTTTCCCACAATGACGGACGAAATATTTCTCTACGGATCCCGCCGGGCTGACATCGACACGCTGGCCGAGGAGATCGGCGATGCGCTCGGCGTGGTACCAGAAGCGCACGACAGTAGCTTTTTCGGCGCGTACTACTCCTTTGATGGAGCCGCCTTCGAAGCTCGGATCGAGCAGAACATGGATGCCCCCGAAGAGGCGGAGGAAAACAAACGGTACCAGTATCCGAGCAGAAAAGATCTCGTTTTGATGATGGAAATAACGATCACGGGTGGAGATCCCGAACAGCTCAAGAAATCGATTGACCGCATCGCTGGCATGGATTTTCTACGGACCTACTGACCGCGTGGCTTCAGGCGTTCCGCGGAGCCGGCATCCCGGTCGGCGAGAAGGCGAGAAGGCGACGGAGCAGCTATATGCCCGCCGCCTGCATGCCGCGCAGTTCCTTCTTCAGCTCGGCGATCTCGTCCCGCAGCCGGGCGGCCAGCTCAAACCGCAGCTCCTTGGCTGCCTCGTGCATCTGGTCATCAAGCTGGCGGATGAGCTGTGCCAGGTCGGAGCTGGGCATGCCCGCCAACTGCGCGGCGTGGCGTCCGACCGCGCCGTCATGGCCCGCTTTCGACGGCATGCCGGCTACCGGCGTCTGCCCACGGGACTGTGCGCGACCACCGCCACCGATCAGCTCGCCCTGTGCGCTCTCCCGCACGAGGTCGTCAAGGATATCGATGACCTTCTTACGCAGTGGCTGGGGATCGACGCCGCGCTCGGCGTTGTACGCGATCTGCTTCGCGCGCCGGCGGTTCGTCTCGTCGATCGCCCTGCGCATCGACGGAGTCACCGTGTCGGCGTACATGTGCACCTGACCGGAGACGTTGCGAGCCGCTCGGCCGATAGTCTGGATCAACGACTTGTCCGACCGCAGGAAACCCTCCTTGTCCGCGTCGAGGATCGAGACCAGTGAGACCTCGGGCAGATCAAGCCCCTCCCGCAACAGGTTGATACCCACCAGCACATCGAACTCACCCTTGCGCAGCTCGGTGAGCAGCTCGATGCGACGCAGCGTGTCAACCTCGCTGTGCAGGTAACGGACCCGGATACCGAGTTCGAGGAGGTAGTCGGTGAGGTCCTCGGCCATCTTCTTGGTCAGCGTGGTGACCAGCACCCGTTCGTCGCGTTCGGCGCGCGTGCGGATCTCACCGATGAGGTCGTCGATCTGGCCCTTGGTCGGCTTCAGCACGACCTCCGGATCAAGCAAGCCGGTCGGCCGGATGATCTGTTCGACCACCCCATCGGACCGGGACAGCTCGTATGGCCCGGGTGTCGCCGACAGATACACGGTCTGGCCGATGCGCGCGCAGAACTCCTCCCAGCGCAGCGGCCGGTTGTCCATGGCGCTTGGCAGCCGGAAACCGTGCTCGACCAGGTTGCGCTTGCGGGACATGTCGCCCTCGAACATCCCGCCGATCTGCGGGACCGTGACATGCGACTCGTCGATGACCAGCAGGAAATCGTCCGGGAAGTAATCGAGCAACGTGTGCGGCGCGGTGCCGGCCGCACGTCCGTCGATGTGCCGGGAGTAGTTCTCGATCCCGGAGCAGAAACCGACCTGGCGCATCATCTCGATGTCGTAGGTGGTGCGCATCCGCAGCCGCTGGGCCTCCAGCAGCTTGCCCTGGCGTTCCATCTCGGCGAGCCGCTCGGCGAGCTCCGCCTCGATGCCCGCGATCGCCCGCTCCATCCGTTCCGGGCCGGCGACATAGTGCGAGGCGGGAAAGACGAACACATCACTCGCCTCACGGACGATCTCCCCAGTCACCGGATGCAGATAGGCCATCCGTTCGATCTCGTCACCGAACATCTCGATCCGGACGGCGAGCTCCTCGTAGACGGGAAACACCTCGATGGTGTCGCCGCGAACGCGGAACGTTCCCCGGGTAAAGGCAAGATCGTTGCGGGTGTACTGGACATCGACGAACCGGCGCAGCAACCTGTCACGCTCTATGTCGTCCCCGACTCGCAGCCGGACCATACGCTCGACATACTCCTGCGGAGTACCCAGACCGTAGATGCAGCTCACGCTTGCCACCACCACCACGTCCCTACGCGTGAGCAGGCTCATGGTGGCCGAATGGCGCAGCCGCTCGACCTCCTCGTTGATGGACGAGTCCTTCTCGATATAGGTATCGGTCTGGGCGATATACGCTTCTGGCTGATAGTAGTCATAATACGACACGAAGTACTCGACGGCGTTGTGCGGCAGCAGCTCCCGGAACTCGTTGGCCAGCTGCGCGGCGAGGGTCTTGTTCGGTGCCATCACCAGGGTCGGGCGCTGCACCTGCTCGACGAGCCACGCGGTGGTCGCCGACTTGCCGGTACCGGTCGCGCCGAGCAGGACGATGTCGGTGTCACCGGCACGGACGCGGCGGGCGAGCTCCGCGATCGCGGCCGGCTGGTCACCGGACGGCTCGAAGTCCGACACGACCCGCAACGGCGCGGTCGAACGGTCAATGCCGTTACCCGGGCGATCGCTACCAGGATGATCAACGGCGGGGTGATCAGTGGTGGGAGGCACGTGTCCTACAACACCACAGCGGTCCGACAGTTTCCGGCCGGCATCGGTAAGAGGCTCCGGCAACAGGGGTGTGGATCAAGGGGCGGGGCTGGGGTGCGTGCGGCGCGAGGCGGCGGAGGGAGCCACCGGAGGTGGTGGGTGGCGACCGACGAGCCGGGGTACCCGCGCATCGCGCGGCGATGGATGGGGAGCGATGCGGCGAGGTGCGTGCCCTGGCCCCGCGACGCCGCGTCGCCGGCCTACGGGCAACGGCCGCGCAGGCTCGTCCACACCTCGTCCACCCGAGCACGAAGATCTTCCAAACTGCCGCTGTTGTCCAGCAGGATGTCGGCCACCGCGCGGCGAGCGGAATCCGACGCCTGGTTCGCCATCCGCGCCAGCGCCTGCTCCCGCCCCAGCCCCCGAGCCTCCAGGCGGGCAAGGCGGACGCCAGGTGGCGCCTCCACGACGACAATCACATCGTAACCGCCGGAGAGCCCGGCCTCGACGAGCAACGGCACGTCGTACACGACCACCGCGTCGCTGGGAGCGGCGGCCATACGGCGGACCGCCTCCGCACCGACCAGCGGATGTGTGATCGCCTCCAGGCGACGGCGGGCGGCGGAGTCGGCGAACACCACCGCCCCGAGCGCCTCCCGATCAAGGCTGCCATCGGCACGCAGCAGATGCGGCCCGAACTCCGCCACAACGGCCAGCAGCCCCGGCGTGCCCACGGCGACGACCTCCCGCGCGATCGCGTCCGCGTCGATCACAACGGCACCGTGGCCAGCCAGCATACGCGCCACCGCGCTCTTGCCCGCGCCGATCCCACCGGTCAGCCCCACTCGCAGCACGTCGCCGAGTCTGCCGCATCCCCGGTTGTCCCCGATACGGCGGCATCCGGATAAGAGCGGCATCCGGCACGAGGGGACACGGGGCCTGGACCTGGGTTCGGGCAGCGGACCAACTCCGGTGAGTGACCGAAATCGAAAAACAATATATAAAAAATAATAGTAGACATATATCGCGATATCCATCATGGTCGGCGGTGAGCCCGTGACGTTCCGGCCGCTGGTCGCGCCGTGGCCGAAGAGCGGCATCCGACGTTCACGTCCGTCCTCCAGGAGCTGCCTCATGGCCGGATACCACCGCCACGCGCCCTGCGCGGTACCGTCGCACCTGCTCGAGCGCATCGCGCGCAACGGCACCGACGAGCAGCGCTCCTGGGCGCTGTCCACACTGGCCCACGACACCTCGGTGCGCTCCGTGCGGATGTATAATGCCCTGCTGCGCAACCGCCCCACAGACACGCTGCTGCCCCGGCTGGCGCCGGCCGGCACCGCCGACCGGGTCGTCTGCGACGCCACCGGCACGGAGATCCTGCCGGGGCGGCCCGTACGCGCCGAAGGCGGCGATCCCACCGGGGACACCGCCGTCAACGAGGCGTACGACGGCCTCGGCGCGACCTTCGCCTTCCTGCGGGACGTCTACGGCCGTGACTCCATCGACGACGAGGGAGTCACGCTGCGCGCGAGCGTCCACTACGGCGACCACTACGACAACGCGTTCTGGGACGGTCGGCAGCTGGTTTTCGGCGACGGCGACGGCGAGCTGTTCAGCGGTTTCACCACCTCTCTGGACATCATCGGACACGAACTGACACACGGCGTGACCGAGGACGAGGCGCAGCTGATGTATTTCAACCAGCCAGGCGCCCTCAGCGAATCGTTGAGTGATGTGTTCGGCTCGCTGGTCAAGCAGTACGCGCTGGGGCAGACCGCCGATCAGGCCGACTGGCTGATCGGGGCGGATCTGCTCGCTCCGGGTGTGGCCGGGGCTGCGTTGCGGTCCATGAAAGAGCCTGGCACGGCGTTCGATGACCCAGTACTCGGGGAGGACAACCAGCCCGGCCACATGGACGGCTATGTTCGCACCACGACCGACAACGGCGGCGTGCACATCAACTCCGGCATCCCCAACCGCGCCTTCTACCTCGCCGCGGCGGCCATCGGCGGAAAGGCCTGGGAAAAGACCGGCCTCATCTGGTACGACACGCTACGGGCAGCGCGGCTGCGGCCGAACTCCACCTTCCGGGCCTTCGCCGCGCTCACCGTCCGGCAGGCCCGGCTGCTGTTCGGCGCCGACGAAGTGACGGCTGTCACGCAGGCATGGCGCGCCGTCGGCGTCACCGTGTAGTCAGCGTCACCGGGTAAGAACGCCGGGCAACAGGGGCGCGTCCCAGGTTCCCGGCAGCGCGATGCCGGCTGGTCCGAACTCGAGCCAGCGACACGATCATAGGTGACAATCATGGAATGAGTGATGAACACGTGCGGATCGTCCTGGAACGGTCGGGGGGGTTTGTCGGACAAGCGATCAGGCGTGGTCTCGACAGCGCCGCGCTCCCCGCCGACGAGGCCGCGCGGCTGCGTGGCCTCGTCGCTGGCGTGGAAGCGTCCGGCGGCCGTCCGGACCGCCCGTCCACCCTGGCGGCCCGCCCCGACCGCTTCACCTACACCCTGGAGGTCGACCGGGGCGGACATCGGCTCGTCCGGCGCTTCAGCGAGCCGGTCCCCGCGGAGCTGCGCCAGCTGCTCACGCTGCTGTCGAGAGCGCCGCTGCTGCCAGCCCACCGGTAGGACCGAACAGCCCCCACCGGGCATGACGTACGGCCACAGCAACCGCGCTATCCACAACCAACAACCCCAACACATATAACACGTACAGCACGTATAACGGCCAGACAAGGGGATCAGGCGAGCACCTTGGCTTTCATCCGGTCGAATTCCGCATCGGAGATCGCACCGCGATCCCGCAGCTCGGCGAGCCTGGTCAGCTCGTCGGACGGGCTCGCCGTTCCCGAGACCGAGCTTCCCGAGACCGAGCGCACGTAGTCGCGGAACTCCCGGTCCTGGCTCGCGGCCCGCCGCGCCGCGCGTTCGTGCATGCTATCACCCCGGAAAATCAGATATGCCAGCACGCCGAACAAGGGCAGCACAATCACAAAAATAACCCAGGCGGCCTTTCCCCAGCCGGACAGATCATGGCTCATAAAAATATCTGATATGACAACAAACAACAGATAGAACCACAATATGAACAAGAAGAACCACAGCATCGTCCAGAAGACACTGAGCAACGGATACTGATAACCGGTCTGCACGAGACCACCCCCTCGGTCGCCCGCACGCCCTTCTGGTTCCCGACCCACACAGCCGGTAGAAGGCTCGCGAGTCACGGCATCGCTGCCCCGTGTATTACCCACCGGCGGACCCCGCTACCGTGCCGGGCGGTGACGGCCGGCCGGTCACCCCCGCAAGATGAATTCCAGGCGATCCCTCCCGCATTCTGTTGATCTTCTGGTATATCGATGCCACGCCGAGCCGACCACTCGCCGAAGGCAGGTGCTGGTGGACCGCTCACCTCGGTCATGGGACACTTCGCGCCGTGCTTTCCGCGGCCGCGCCCCGCGGCGCGGACGACCCGCCCGCAGACGCTTCCCTCATACGGGTCCCCGCCCGGCCCACCACCCGGTCCGCAGCCTCAGCCACACCGCCCGCACAGCCACCGCGGCCCGCCGACCTCACCGCAGAGCAGCTCCGCGACCTGCATGCCCGGCTCGCCGCCGGCGATGCTCAGGCACTCACCGACGTGCACGCCCGCTATGCCCGCTACCTCGTGGCCGTGGCCGCCCGGATCACCGCGGATCCCGAGGCCGCGGCCGAGATCGCGCAGGACGTCCTGGTGCATCTGTGGGAACACCCGTTACGGTTTGATCCCGACCGTGGCAGTCTGCGCGCCTACCTGGCCGTCATCACCCGGCGGCGCGCTATTGACTGGCTCCGGCGGGAGAACGCGCGCCGGCCCTCCGATGCCGTCGCCCGGGAGCTGGCCGCACGGTCGGACACCCCCGCCGCCGATACCGAGGTGCTGGCCGAGATCACCGCGGCGATCGTGCGCCGCGGTGTGGCGGAGCTGCCCACCATGCTTCGGGAAACGGTGGAACTCGCGTTCTTCGACGAATGCACCTATCGCGAGGTGGCAACCCGGCTCACCATTCCGGAGGGCACCGCGAAGTCCCGGATCCGCGCGGCCCTGCGGAAACTAGCGGTCCGGCTGGAGCGCGAAGGGGTCCGCCACTGAACGGCAGACACCAGACGCGCACGGGGCCCGCGGAAGATTCCCGCGGGCCCCGCCGTACGCTGCCCGGGGCGTACCCGCCCCAGTTCTAGGACTATTCCCGGCCGAACTGCTCCCGAAGACGGCGAAGCGCGTCCTCATCGATCGCGGAAGCGGGCTGGTCGGGCTCCGCGGAGGTGTAGGACGACGGAGCGACCGCGGCGGCCTCGGCCTCCTGGGCGGCCCGGATCTGTGCCTGGTGCGCCTCGTAGCGCTGCTGCGCCTCGGCGTACTGCCGCTCCCACTCGGCCTGCTGGTCTTCAAAGCCAGGCAGCCATTCCCCCGTCTCCGGGTCGAAGCCCTCGGGGTAGACGTAGTTGCCCTGCTCGTCGTACTTGGCCTCCATCCCGTACTGGGACGGGTCGAACGCCTCTCCCTCACCGACAAGGGCGC
Organism: Protofrankia sp. Cj5; assembly: GCF_917627405.1. Lineage (NCBI taxonomy): Bacteria > Bacillati > Actinomycetota > Actinomycetes > Frankiales > Frankiaceae > Protofrankia > Protofrankia sp. Cj5. Next base: position 9,098 of record NZ_CAKJTO010000080.1, on the reverse strand, counting down.
TGGAGTCGTTCGCCTGCTTGAGGGAGAGACTGATCCGGCGACGGTCCAGATCGATGTCGATGACCTTGACGAGGATCTCGTCGCCGACGTTCACGACCTGCTCGGGGATCTCCACATGCCGCTCGGCCAGCTCGGAGATGTGCACCAGGCCTTCGATCCCCTCGTCCACCCGGACGAACGCGCCGAACGGCACAAGCTTGGTGACCCGGCCCGGGACGACCTGGCCAATCGCGTGGGTGCGGGCGAACTGACGCCACGGGTCCTCCTGCGTGGCCTTCAGCGACAGCGACACCCGCTCGCGCTCCAGATCGACGTCGAGGACCTCGACCGTGACCTCCTGGCCGACCTCCACAACCTCCGACGGGTGGTCGATGTGCTTCCAGGAGAGCTCGGAGACGTGCACCAGGCCGTCGACACCACCAAGATCGACAAAGGCCCCGAAGTTGACGATGGAGCTGACGACGCCCTTGCGGATCTGCCCCTTGGCAAGCTGCGCGAGGAACTCCGACCGGACCTCGCTCTGGGTCTGCTCCAACCACGCGCGCCGGGACAGAACCACGTTGTTCCGGTTCTTGTCCAGCTCGATGATCTTGGCTTCGAGCTCGCGGCCGACGTAGGGCTGCAGATCGCGCACGCGGCGCATCTCCACCAACGACGCCGGCAGGAAGCCCCGCAGCCCGATGTCGAGGATGAGACCGCCCTTGACGACCTCGATGACGGTGCCGTTGACGACGCCGTCCTCCTCCTTGAGCTTCTCGATCGTGCCCCAGGCGCGCTCGTACTGAGCGCGCTTCTTGGACAGGATGAGACGGCCTTCCTTGTCCTCCTTCTGGAGGACAAGCGCCTCTACATGATCACCGACCGTCACGACCTCGTGCGGGTCGACATCGTGCTTGATCGAAAGCTCCCGCGAGGGGATCACACCTTCGGTCTTGTAACCGATGTCAAGAAGCACCTCATCGCGGTCCACCTTGACGATGGTTCCGTCGACGATGTCACCGTCGTTGAAGAATTTGATCGTTTTATCGACGGCGGCGAGGAAGTCCTCAGCCGAGCCGATGTCGTTGACCGCGACCTGCGGGGTGGTCGGGGCGGGCGGTGTGGTCACGGTCTCCACGGGTCGTACGTCGGTGGTGCTCGTCAAGGGGTCGGCTCCGGACTACGGGTTCGTCGTATACACGGGAGACCGGATCGAACCGCCGAGACGGAGGGACAGGGACCGTGCAAAACGAACACTGTCGGTACCGATAGCGACGCTCGAGCGGATCTGCTAGGTCTGAGATCCACAGACTCTCGTGCCAGACCCAAGTCTAGGGATCGGTGTCCAGGGTGGTCAACGCCATCGCGGGTCAACCTCGTCCCGCGCCGGAGTGGATCGCGTCGCAACCCGCGAACCCGACCGGGACGCGACCAGAACGCGGCCGGGGAACACCATCGGGACGCGGGGACGCACGCAACGGACAACCACCCCCCATTCGAAGATCGAAAGACGCTGCGAGGATCGATGCCGTGAACGGACCAGAACCCGCCAGACCGGACGCGCCCCGGCCCGTCCTGCCGCGGTACCCCCCGGGCGGGTATCACCCCGCTGAGTTCGGCTACAGCGATGTCGACGACGACAGCGCCAGATGGGCCAACCGCGGCTACTGGGACGCCACCGCCGATGACTACCAGGCCGAGCACGGCGCCTTCCTCGGGGACGCCGACTTCCGCTGGTGCCCGGAGGGCTTGCGGGAGGCGGACGCGCGGCTGCTCGGCGAGGTCCGCGGCCGGACGGTGCTGGAAATCGGCTGCGGCGGCGCACAGTGCGCCCGCTGGCTGGTCACTCGCGGCGCGGACGTGGTGGCGCTGGACCTTTCCGCCGGCCAGCTGCGGCACGCCCGGACGCTGTCGGCCGCCACCGGGGTGGCTGTGGCCCTGATCCAGGCCGACGCCACCCGGTTGCCGCTGGCTGACACGAGCGTGGACCTGGCCTGCTCGGCCTTTGGCGCGATCCCCTTCGTCGCGGACAGCGCGGCTGTCATGCGCGAGGTCGCCCGGGTGCTGCGTCCCGGCGGGCGCTGGGTCTTCTCCACCACGCACCCGATGATCTGGTCGTTTCCCGATCATCCGGGCAAGGAGGGCCTCACCGTGGTCCGGAGCTACTTCGACCGGCGAGCATACGTCGAGCGGGACTGGGCCGGCCGGACGAGCTACGCCGAGACCCACCGGACCGTCGGTGACCGCGTCCGGGAGCTGGTGGCGGCCGGCCTGATCCTGCGCGACCTGATCGAACCGGAATGGCCGGCGGGCCATGACCGGGTGTGGGGCCAGTGGGGGCCGGTACGCGGCCGCCTGTTCCCATCCACCGCGATCTTCGTGACCGAGAAGGCCGCCGGTCCCGCGGGAGAACCCGTCCGGTGAACGCGGTCACCCGTGTGATGCGGCGGTAACCAGACTGGATGATCAAATCGGGTGATCGAAGTGTCTTTGGGTCGGCCGGCCGGAGTCCGCCATGGCCGGCCACGGATTTCCAGCTACCAGCTTGTTACCATTAGCAATGGGAATGCTACTGTCGTGACCTGGTGGGATGACACAGCAGCCAACCGTCCGGGCGCGGTGGATGTAGGCGCGGTACCGCTTGCCCAACGCCCGTATCCGCCCGCGCTCGGCCCGGTCGGCGGAGTCCCGCTCGCGCCCCCGGCGGCATCCCGGCGGGCGCTACGGGGCGCCATCCGCGGCGCGTCCCCGCTGGCGCTTGCCGCGATCACCGCCAATATCGCGAACCTGATCGTCACGCTGCTGCTGGCCCGTCAGCTGTCCACTGCCTCCTACGGGACGCTGGCTCAGTTGCTGGCGCTGTTCTTCGTGGTGTCCATGCCGGGCAGCGCCCTGCTCGTCGGCGTCGTCCGCACGGTGACACCCTGGCAGCAGGCCGGCGAGACGGTACTGATCGACCAGTGGGTCGCGCGGGTGCGGCGGGCTGGTGTCGCGCTGGTCGCGCTGACCGCGATGACGAGCCTGCTGCTGCGGGGGGTGATCGCCACAGCCCTGTCCCTGCCGAACCCCCGCGGTGTCGCCGAGATTCTCACCGCGGGCGCGGCCTGGTGCCTGCTCTGCGTGGACCGCGGGCTGCTCCAGTCCACCCGCGCATACGCGGGCCTGGCGGCGAACCTGGTGCTGGAAGGCCTGGTCCGGGGGGCGCTCGCGGTCGGGCTGGTGCTGGCGGGCCTCGGTGTCGGCGGTGTCTGCCTGGCGATCCTCCTCAGTGTTCTCGTCGGGCTCGGGCATGGACGGACGGTCATCGCCACGCGCTCCGGCCGTCACCAGGCGTATATCGACCTGCCCGCCGCCCGCGCGGCGCGCCCGGTTCACCCGGGCGGCTATCCGGTGCCGGGGCCTGCGCCGAACCGCCTGGCCGTCGAGATCGGCACCGCGCTGATCGCCCTCGTCCTGCTGGGCGTGCTCCAGAACATCGACGTGCTGGTGATCGGCGCACACCGCTCCGCCGAGACCGGCTCCTACGCGGCGGTGTCCGTCGCCTGCAAGGTGCTGGTCTTCGCCGCGGTCGTCCTGGGGGGCTTCCTGCTGCCCGAGACGGCAGCCCGCCGCCACCACGGCCACCACGCGCTGCACCAGCTGGGCGCGACACTGGCGATGCTCGCGGTGCCGGCCGCGGGGCTTCTCCTCGTCGCTGTGGCCGCCCCGGCCCAGGGGCTGTCGCTGGCGTTCGGGCCGCGGCTGACCGCCTGCGCCAGCGCGTTCGCGCCCCTGGCCGGGGCGATGACCTGTCTTGGGGCAACCGTCCTGTGCACCCACTACCTGCTGGCCGTCGGCGCGCGCGGGGTCCTGGTGATGCTCGCGGCCGCGGCCGCGCTCGCCATCGCGGGCATCTGGTGGATGGGCGGCGCCGCGGTGGCGACAGCCCGGCTGGAGCTCGCCCTGTACGCCGTGCTGGCCGCTGGCACCGGCCTGTTGGTCTGGTCCAGCGCCCGGCGCGCCGCGGTCCGGTGAACGTGTGATCCGTCTCCCCGCGCTGACAGCGGGCAATGGCCGGGCCACGGGCGGACGGAACGGGCTGGCGGGCGGGCGGGCCGCAGGCGTCACCATCGCCACCGCGCGGATCGCCAGCGCCGCGTTCTCGGCCATACCGATACAATTCACCCGGTACCGGTATGGCCTACGGCCTTGCCAGCAACCACCTGGATGCGGCTCCATGATCGAACGACGGCTCCCGGAACACGCCGTAGGATGCTCCGGACGCAGCTCACGATCAGCGCACAGCCCGGGGAGCCGGGCATGGCTGCGTGCTGCCGTCCTCCTCCCGGGCGCAGCAGCGGCCGGGAGCCGCACCAGGATGATTGGGCTGCACGGGTGACCCTGACCGCACCATCCGCACGTCCGCGGCGAGGTCTTTCCCGCCGGCTCACCGGCCGGCCGGCCGGTGGCGCCGGGCCGTCGCCGCGCCAGCGCCGATGGCCGCCGCCATGGCCGGCGCCGCTGCTGGCCGCGATCGTCTACCTCCCGCTGCTGCTCACCGCGCCCGGTCGGGTCGGCGTCGATACCAAGGCCTACCTGTACCTGGAACCGCAACGGTTGATCAGCCACGCGGGGGTGATGTGGGCCCCGAACGTCGGGATGGGTTCGGTCACCCACCAGAACATCGGCTTCCTGCTCCCGCAGGGCGCCTTCTTCTGGCTCCTGGACCTCGCCGGGCTGCCCACCTGGGTCGCCCAGCGGCTGTGGACCGGCTCGGTGCTGTTCCTCGCCGGTGCGGGCGTGCTCTTCTGCATGCGGTCGTTCCGCTGGCCGGACCGGTTCGCCTTCGTCGCCGCGGCCGGCTACATGCTGACCCCGTACGTCCTGGAGTATGAGGCGCGGATGTCAGCGATCCTGCTGCCCTACACGGGCCTGGGATGGCTGCTCGGGATCACCATCCGCGGGCTGCGCGAGGCCCGGGGAGGCCGCGCGGCCTGGCGGCCGGACGGCTGGCGCTGGCCCGCCGCGTTCGGTGTCACGGTCGCCCTGGTCGGCAGCAGCAACGCGGCAAGCCTGCTCTTCGTGCTGCTGGCACCGATGCTGTGGCTGCCCTTCGCCCTGTGGGGCACCCGCGAGGCCCGGCTCGGGCCAGCGCTAGGGATGATCATCCGTACCGCCGTGATGATCGTACTGTGCTCGGCGTGGTGGATAGCGGGCCTGATCACTCAGGCTGGCTACGGTGTGAACATACTCGCCTACAGCGAGACGCTCAAGACGGTGGCCAGCGCATCCCAGGCATCAGAGGTGCTGCGTGGTCTGGGCAACTGGTACTTCTATGGCGCGGACGCGCTGGGGAGCTGGATCGTCGCCTCCCATGACTACACCCACACCATCTGGGTGATCGTCGTGAGCTTCGCGCTGCCGCTGCTCGCGCTGGCGGGCGCGGCCCTGATCCAGTGGGGCTACAAGGCCTACTTCGTCGCGCTGCTCGTCGTCGGTACCGCGGTCGCGGTAGGTGTGTACCCCTATGACCGCCCCTCGCCGCTGGGCGCGGCCTTCCGCGCCTTCTCCCAGGCGTCGACGGCGGCGCTGGCGCTGCGATCGATGCCCCGTGCGGTACCGCTGGTGGCGCTCAGCCTGTCAGTGCTGCTCGCTGGAGGGCTCGCCGCGCTCTCCCAACGGCTTGCGGAGGTGCTCGCACGCCGCAGCTCCCACCGCCCGCCCGGCCGGCTGGGCAGGCGGGCGTGGATCTCGGCCAGGCTGCCGTCCCTCGTTCCCGCCACCGCGTGGACGATCGTGGTCGTCCTGGTCGTGGCGAACCTGAGCCCGCTGTGGCGCGGCCAGTTCATCGAAGCGGGCCTGGACCGCCCCGAACAGATCCCCGGCTACGAGCGGCAGGCCGCCGCCGCTCTCGACGCGGCCGGTTCCACCACCCGTGCGCTGGAGCTGCCCGGCGCGGACTTCGCGCACTACCGCTGGGGGACCACCCTCGACCCCGTCCTGCCCGGCCTCGCGAACCGCCCGTACCTGGTCCGCGAACTGATCCCGTTGAGCGCCGCCGCATCCGCCGACCTGCTGCGCGCGCTCGACCGCCGGTTGCAGGAAGGTGTGTTCGAAACCGACGGGCTCGCCGACATCGCGCGGCTGATGAGCGTCGGTGACATCGTCTTGCGCAGCAACCAGCAGTACGAGCGTTTCCGCACCCCGCGCCCGGTGCCGACCTGGGCGCTGTTCACCAGCCCGGTGCCCGCGGGGCTTACCGCGCCCCGCGCCTTCGGCCCGCCGGTCACCGACACGCCACGCATTCCCTTCGATGACGAGCTGGCCCTGGGCACGCCCGTGAACGCCCCGAACCCGCCGGCATTGGCCGTCTTCGGCGTCACCCGCCCGCAGCCGATCGTGCGGACGGCGACCACCGCGGCACCGCTGCTCGTCAGCGGCAACGGCGAGGGGCTGGTGGACGCGGCAGCCGCGGGCCTGCTGGCCACCCCGCTCGCCGCGAACCGGGCCATCCTCTACACCGCCTCGATGGCAGCCGACCCCGCGTCGATCAACCAGGCGTTGGCTGATGGCGCCGATCTTCTGCTCACCGACAGCAACCGGCGCCGGGCCGAGCGCTGGAGCTCCGTCCGAGACGACTACGGGTACGTCGAGACCGCGGACATGATCCCGCTGCTTCCTGACCCCAACGACAACCGGCTGCCGGTCTTCCCGGACGAGACCGCGACAGCGCAGACGGTGGCCGTGCTGCACGCCCCGGGCCAGCCCAGCGAGATCGCCGCTGTCGGCGCGACCGACTACGGCAACGCCTTCTCCTACAGCCCGTCGGAACGTCCGGCGGGTGCGGTCGACGGCAACCTTGACAGCATGTGGCGGGTCGGCGCGTTCACCAACCCGGTCGGGCAGCGCCTGGCGATCACCATGACGGAGCCGGTGCGCACCGACCGGATTCGCCTGATCCAGCCGCTGCGCGACGCCCCCAACCGGTGGATCACGCGGGCGACGCTCCGCTTCGACGGCGGATCACCGGTGACCGTGGATCTCACCGACGCGTCACGCACCGCAGCGGGACAGGTCGTGACCTTCCCGGCCCGCGGCTTCACCCGGCTGGACATCACCCTGGACGCGACCAACATCGGGGCCCGCGCGACCTACACGGGCCTGTCCAGCGTGGGGTTCGCGGAAGTCGACATCATCCGGCCGGACGGCAGCTCACCGCACGCGCGGGAGCTCCTGCGGATGCCCACCGACCTGCTCGCCGCGGCGGGCGCCGGCTCCCTTGCGCACCGGCTCACCCTGCAGCTCACCCGCGACCGGGCAAACCCGGCGGAACCGTTCCGCACCGACCCCGAGGCCTCGATGGCCCGGGTGTTCACCCTGCCCACCGCGCGCACCTTCGCCCTGTCCGGTACCGCTCGCGCGTCCGCCTACGCCAATGACCTGGTGCTGGGCAGGGCCACCGGGCTGCCGTCGGGTGGGGTGAGCACCGAGTCCTCCGGCCGGCTGCCCGGTGACCTGGCGGCCGGCAGCGCCAGCGCGTTCGACGGGGACCCGGCAACGCTGTGGAGTCCCGGCTTCGGGGCGCAGGCCGGCAACTGGGTACAGGTCAGCTCCCCGCAACAGGTGAGCTTCTCGGCGTTGACCCTGTCGCTGGCGGCCGACGGACGCCACTCCGTGCCGAACGTGCTCGGGCTGGTCGTGGACGGCCGGCGGGTGGACACGCTGACCATCCCACCGATCACCGACATGCCGGGCGGCATCAGGACCGTCACCCTCAGCTTTCCCCCCGTCCGGGGCAGCCAGATCCGTCTTGTCGTCGACAGCGTCCGCCCAGTCACCACCCGTGACACGATCGATGCGCACCAGCTCACAATGCCGGTAGGCCTGGCCGATGTCGACATCGCCGGCCTGCGGACGCCGCGGGCCGCGGCGGCTCTTCCCGGCGAATGCCGCACCGATCTCGTCATGCTGGACGGGCGCCCGCTCTCCGTACGAATCACCGGTTCCAGCGCCGACGCGCTTGCCCGCAAGGGCCTGCCCCTGTCGCTGTGCGGTCAGCCCATCACCCTGGGACCTGGCGACCACGTGCTACGCACCGTAGCAGGGGCTGACGCCGGCTACGACCTGGACAGGCTCATCCTGTCCTCAGAGCCTGGGGGCGGCCCGTCGCCGGTCACGGCCGGCGGATCGGTCACCCCGGCCAGCCAGGGTACCCCGGCCGATCCGCCGGCTGGGCCAGCCGGCAACGCCGCCCGCGTACCCGCGGTGACGGTCAGCGCATCCACCGCAACCTCGTTCACGCTGCGGGTCACCAACGCGGAACCCGGCACGCCCTTCTGGCTGGTGCTCGGGCAGAGCCTGTCCGCCGGCTGGCAGGCGACGACACCCGGACGATCGAAGGAGAACCCGGAAGCCATCGACTACGGCGCGCCCCGGCTCGTGGACGGCTACGCCAACGGCTGGCGGATCACTCCGGCCGCGTCCAGCTTCACCGTCAACCTCACCTGGGCACCCCAACGGCTGGTACGGCGCGCTCTGGTGATCTCCGCAACAGCGCTGGCGTCGAGTGTCGCGCTGCTGGTCGTGACGGCGAGAAAACGCCGGCGGTCACGTGCGCAGGCCGGCCCGGTGACCGTCGATCTGCCCACCTTCGAAGCACCGGCGGCGCGGGCCGCCCGAGTTCCGATCATGGTGGCGATCCCCACGGCGGTGGCAGCCGCCCTGATCGCGCTGGCGCTGGTGAACCCGGTGGCAGGCGTCGCCACCGGGCTGGTGACACTGGCCGCGCTGCTCATACCGCGTGCCCGGATTCTGCTCAGGATCGGGCCGGTGGTCCTGCTGGCCATGAGCGCCGCCTATGTCATCCAGGTCCAGATCCGCCACGACCTCCCGATCAACGGCGAGTGGGTCAAGGCATTCGGGCGGGTCGCGACCGTGTCGTGGATCGCGGTGCTGCTCCTGGGGTCCGACACGGTCGTCCGGGCCGTGCAACACCGCTACCGGGACGGCGCCGCCGAGGAGAGAACGCGGGCGGCGGCGATGACTCCAGCAGCGCCTGTGCAGGGCGGTCACGGTGACCGCCGGTAGTTGCGAACCTGACCGGCATCCCCGCCGGTCGACCGCGGCTGGCGAGGCTGGGC
>NZ_CAKJTO010000079.1:0-25385 GCF_917627405.1 Protofrankia sp. Cj5 | reverse complement strand
TTCCGTCTTTCCGCGGGGAGATTGCATCATCACAAAGTCACAACGCAGGAACTTTTTGAGTAACCCCATGTGAAGCTGTCGGCCGGGGTCAGCGACACCCCCGCGCCTTCGCCTGCTCGACGAGGCGCCGCGCGAGCGCCTCGTCCACCACCGGCGCGGTGTCGGCGGGTTTGTCCGCGATCGTCTCCGTCACCGGCTCGGTCGTCGTGCTGGTCATCGGGCGCTTCCCCTACCTGCACCTATACACAAAGTGTCATAAAAAGGTTACACCGCTGTTCTTGCAGGGCTCCACGGCTGGAGGGTGCGCCGTTTTACTTTGACAACGCCTGGCCAGTTTTCGCTCGGCACCGACAACCTGGCGGGTACGGGCTGGAAAAGGTCGCGGGCGACGGCGTAACCTGACGGGTGTCACGTCAGCGTGGCTGTGTTCTCGTCCTGGTCTGGTCTGTACGCCTGTCCGGGTTCCCTCTCGCTGATGCGTTGGCCAGCTGAGAGGGATCACTATGACTACGGACGTCGTGACAGATTTTCCTATGGAAATTCCGAGCCTTGCGGGGTGAGGAGAACAGCTGCGGGGTCCGTGACAGCGAGTGTGCCGAATGGGGCCGCCCTGTCATGTGCGGGTCGCTGCTGGATGACCATCCGCGTTGGTACTCCGTTCGGATCGCGGTGAATCTCGCCCTGCTGGGCGGCGCGCTGGGTTCCTACCGGCGGCTGCTGCGCTACCTGCACCGTGCCGAGGTGCCGTTGCGTCCCCCCATCCCGGAGAAGCGGCTGATCACGGCCAGGGATGTTGCCGGTGCCGCACCGGATCTGCGTGGCGGCCAGGGAGCGCGTGAGTGACCCCGGCCGGCTCCGTCTTGAGCTGCGTGCCCTGCTGGCGGACCGGTCCAGGGACGCCTCGGTGCTGGACCGGTTGTGTGTCGGCGTGGTGTCGGCCTTGCCGGTGGATGGGGCGGCGATCTCGGTGACGACCGACGCTGCCGTCCGGGGCTGGTACGGCGCGAACGGCCCGGCCACGGCCCGCCTCGATGATTTCCAGTTCACCCTCGGGGAGGGACCTGGCTGGGATGCCGTCCGGTATGGGCATCCGGTGCTTGTCGGGGACGTGACTGGACCGGCGGGGCGCCGCTGGCCGATGTTCACCCCCGCGGTCCTGGCGGCCGGTTTCCGGGCAATCTTCGCGTTCCCGTTGCGGATTGGCGCGATCCGGCTGGGTGTCCTCGACCTCGTGTGCGCGCGGGCGGGCTCCTTGGACAGCGATGGGTTGGCGGACACCTTGATTGTCGTGGATGTTGTGGCCTTGGCGCTTATCGACGCGGCGGCGGGCGACTCGTATGGCCCGGTCGATCTGCTGTCCGGACCGGACTCGGAGGCCGCCGGGATGTATCGGGCCGAGATCCACCAGGCAACCGGAATGGTGATCGCCCAGCTCGGAGTCAGCGCGCAGGAGGCCCTCGCCCGGCTCCGTGCGCACGCCTACGCCGCCGGACGGACTGCCGACGAGGTCGCCCGCGACATCGTCGCCCGCCGCCTGCGACTCGACGGTGACCTGCTCCAATGACGGAGAACGGGACTTTTGCCAGGGTTGCCCGAGGGCCTGCGGAGGGTAACGGTGGGTAAGGAACAGCAGTTGAGCGAGGCCTTCGTCGCCCTTGCCGACAGCCTTGTCGCCGACTACGACGTCGTGGACCTGCTGCACCGGTTGGCCAGCCACTGCGTGACACTGCTCAATGTGGCTGCCGCCGGGCTGCTGTTGGCCGACCAGCGCGGCAGCCTGCAGGTCGTGGCAGCCTCCTCGGAGACCAGCCGGCTGCTTGAGCTGTTTCAGCTCCAACACGACCAGGGACCCTGCTTGGACTGCTACCACAGCGGCACCGCGGTTACAGTCCCCGACATCGACCTGACCGCGGGCCAATGGCCGATCTTCGCCGCGGAGACGCTGGCCGCAGGCTACCAGTCGGTTCATGCACTGCCGATGCGGCTCCGCAACGAGGTGATCGGCACGTTGAACCTGTTCGGTACCCGCCCCGGCCTCCTCGACGACACCGACGCGCGCGTCGGCCAGGCGCTCGCGGACGTCGCCACGATCGCGATCCTGCAGGAACGCGCGATCCGCCGCTCCGAGATCCTCGCCGAACAGCTCCAACACGCGCTGACCAGCCGGGTCCTGATCGAACAGGCCAAAGGAGTCCTCGCCGAACGCGGCACCCTCGACATGGCCCAGGCATTCAACCTGCTCCGCCGCCACGCCCGCAACACCAACACCCGCCTCACCGACCTGGCCCGCGGCATCGTCGACGGAACCTACGACAGCACCGCCATGCTGGCCCCCCGAGCCCGGTGCCAGCCGCCGCCACCCGTCCCAGACTCGGGAAGATAGCCGGCCGCGGGCGGGGTTCAGGTCGCCGAGGAACGAAGCCGCCGGGACCGCACGCCAGCCGGCGGTATTTCCCGGCCGGGACGAGCCGAGCGTCACGACAACGAGCCAGATGATTCCCTTTTCGACCGGTCAGCCGGACCGGTTCGACGGCGGGTGTCCCGGCGCCGTGGAACCAGCCGTGTGATGAGAAAAAAACCGCAGACGGTGGGATGGATTGCGTTATAGTTGCAGCCTGGGTTTGAGTAGCCAGCCGAAGTGTCCGGACGCCATGCGCTCCCGTCGACTGCTTGCACCTCACGGCAGCAACTCGTTCGGCCGGAGGCCTGGTAACCGTGATGGAAAAGTTCCTCGACCTGCCCGATCCAATGCGGGAGCGCACCGACGGCTGTGCCACTGACTTTCGCACCACCACCTGCGTCACGCCCGACAGGACCGTCGTGCGTATCTACGGTGAGATCGACATCTCCATCAGCGCCGCGCTCCGCACGGCGCTGATCGCCGGCCTTGACCGGCACCCACCGATCCTGGTGATCGACCTCGACGGCGTGTCGTTCCTCGACGCCCACGGCCTGGGAATCCTGGTCAGCGCTGCGAACCAGGCGGACCGGGCCGGTATCCCGATCACCGTTGTCGGCGCCCGGCCTCATATCTTCCGCCTGTTCACTCTGACCAACCTGGTCAACCGGCTGGATGTACACGCCACGCCGACACCGATCCCCTCGACGACCCACCCAGGTCGTGGACGGCGAGTCCACCCGGTAGCAAGCAGCGACGTCACCAGCCCCCTCGGCCGTCGGCTGTCCTCTGCGTCGATCGCCGGACGGGATGAGCCAGTTCCCCTTTAACCGCCCCTACAGTGGGAAAGGAGAGGGGCGCCGAGCACTGTGCCAAAAAACAGGCTGGCATCTGGTCCGACCCTCCCTTCACGTGAGCCGCATGTGAACATGCAGAAAGGAGGGTCGGTATGCCACGCCCATTTTCAGCCCGATGGTCTACCGAGAAGACGGCGGCGAACCCCACCCGCGTTCCCGGTGCCGTGTCGAGGCCGTTCGTGCCGTTGGACGCGGACCCGTGGGTGCGTGAGCCCGTTCAGGTCGGCCCGGTAGTCCGACGGGGACAGCTACTCCGGGTTCGTTGATCCGTAGCCGTGGTGGGTGCGTCATCGCCAGCCTCCCCGGAGGCTGCGCCTGTCCGTATCCGACGGATGATGGAGAGGTGACGGCGATATATGCCCGGCGAGGTTCCGAGGGGCTGATGCGTGTGGCTGTCAAGCGGTCACATCATGATTAACATCTAGAGCCTCTGACACGGTGCGACGCGAGGCCGCAGTGCGCCGTGAGGCGCTGAGAACCGAAGGAGGTGCAAGGCCTTCTCGCTGGGCTGTCGCAGCAGCCTGGTAGGAGCTGAGCGCAGTCTGACCCGGGAGACGCCGGGAAGGGCGGGAGCAGCGCTGACAAAGCCGGGACGCCTCGGGACTGCCAGACGGGGCGGGTCCGGCGAGCGAGATCAGACGGTATACGAGAGGAACCAGTGGTAAAGCTCCGTAAGCGTGTCACCGGCTCAAATCTGGTGGATACGGGCCGGGGTGCAGCGCGGGACCGCCCGGAATGGGTGGGCGGGGTCAAATGGTCGTAGCGACGCTCCGATAGGATGATCGGATAACACCGAGAGGATGGGCGGATGCTGCGCGCCGAGTTCGCCGGCCGGGTGAACCGGGCCTCGACGCGTGGGCATTTCTGGTCCCCTCCTACTTCGCCGCCTCGGCTGGCGGAGCGCCCATCGCGGCGTTGCGCGAGTACATCGAAGGGCAGCGGCGGCCAGCACCGATGCGCTGACCCCGCCCTAAACGGCGGGGCTTGCGCGCTACGTCTCCCGGGTCAACATCGGGCAAACTGAGCCCATGGCAGAGCGGGACGCGCTGTGGTGCACGGTGGTCGGGGTCGGGGCCGACGGGTGGCGGGGACTGTCGGCGACCGCGCGGCAGGCGGTGGGTTCCGCGGACGTGGTGTTGGGCAGCAGTCGTCAGCTGCGACTCCTCGATGACACGGTGACCGCGAGAAGGGTGGAGTGGCCATCACCGCTCCTGCCGGCGTTGCCCGGGCTGCTGGACGAGCACAGGCACCTCCGCCTCGCCGTGCTGGCGAGTGGCGATCCGATGTTCTTCGGGATCGGCTCGGCGCTGGTCAGCTTGTTGGGGCCGGAGAGGGTGCGGGTGCTGCCCACGCTGTCGTCGGTGTCGCTGGCGTGCGCTCGCCTGGGGTGGCCGGTACAGGATGTCGAGGTCGTCAGTGTCGTCGGGCGCCCGCTGGCGACGCTGCATCCCGCGGTCCAGCCGGGCCGCCGGGTCCTGGTGCTGGCGGCGGAGCCGCACCTAGCCGGCGCGGTGTGTGCACTGCTGGTGGAACGGGGCTTCGGGCCGAGTGCCGTGACCGTACTGACCCGGCTGGGTGGCCCGGACGAGCGAGTCGTGTCAGGCGTCGCGCAGGAATGGGCGGGCACCGATCATGATCCACTGACGATCGTCGCGATCGAATGCCGTGCCGGGGCAGGGGCTGTCCTGCTGGCCCGGTCCCCCGGTCTGCCCGACGAGGCGTTCGAGCATGACGGGCAGATCACCAAGTGGGAGGTTCGAGCGATGGTGCTCGCCGCCCTGATGCCGGTCCCCGGGCGGCTGCTGTGGGATGTCGGAGCCGGGTCGGGCAGCGTGGGGATCGAGTGGATGCGTAGTCATCCGGCCTGTCGCGCGGTCGCGGTCGAGCCGCGGGAAGATCGCCGCTCGCGGATCTCCCGCAATGCCGAGCAGCTGGGGGTGCCCGCGTTGCGGGTGGTGGCAGGCCGCGCGCCGGAGGCGTTGGCTGGTCTGCCCGCACCGGACGCGGTGTTCATCGGCGGAGGCATCACCGAAGGCGGCGTGGTCGAGGCGTGCATGGCCGCCCTCGCTCCGGGCGGGCGCCTGGTCGCCAACGCCGTGACGGTGGAGTCGGAGGCGACGTTGGCGGGCTGGCACGCCAAGGTGGGCGGCACCCTGACCCGGATCGGGATCCAGCGGGCCGGGCCGGTCGGTGGCTTCACGGGATGGCGGCCCGCGATGCCGGTGACGCAGTGGAGCTGGTGGGAGGAACGAGGATGACGATCCATTTCATCGGTGCGGGGCCGGGTGCCGCGGATCTGCTGACGGTGCGCGCACAGCGCCTGCTGGCATCCTCACCGGTGTGCCTGTACGCGGGCAGCCTGGTGCCGGAGGACGTCCTTGCCCTCTGTCCGGCCGGCGCGCGGCTGGTGGACACCGCCGAGCTGACCGTGGATGAGATCGTGGCCGAGCTCATCGCCGCGGACCGGGCCGGGCTCGATGTCGCCCGCCTGTGCTCGGGAGATCCGTCGATTTTCAGCGCGGTCGCCGAGCAGGCGCTCCGGCTGGACGCCGCCGGTGTGCCCTATGACATCACCCCGGGTGTGCCGGCGTTCGCCGCCGCCGCGGCGGCGCTGGGGCGGGAGCTGACGGTGCCCCGTGTCGGGCAGACGGTCATCCTGACCCGTACCGCGGCACGGGCGACACCGATGCCCGAGGGTGAGGATCTGGCCACCCTCGGCTCTTCGGGCGCGACCCTGGTGGTGCACCTGTCGGTACAGCGGATCGACGCCGTGGTGGCGGACCTGCTGCCCCGCTACGGCCCGGACTGCCCCGTGGCGGTGGTGGCCTACGCGAGCCGGGCCGACGAGGTCGTGCTGCGGGGCAGTCTCGGTGAGATCGCGGAGGCCGTCCGCGCGGCCGGCATCCGGCGGACGGCGGTGATCGTGGTGGGGCGGGTGCTGGCGACGGAGGGATTCCACGACAGCCACCTGTACTCCGCGGCCCGCCAGCGGGCCAGGGCCGGTTCCTGAGGGCCGGTTCCCGCAGGACTCGCTCAGGACTCGCTCAGGACTCGCTCAGGAGGTCTCGCGGCGGACCAGGTAGGTGTCCATGATCCAGCCGTGGCGTTCACGCAGTTCCCGCTTGGTCCGGGCGATCTCCTCGGCGACGTCGCCCAGCGGCCCGGAGCGCAGTTCCTCCTCCGGTGTGCCGAGGTAGGCGCCCCAGTAGATGTGCAGGCCGGGGTCGTCGAGGTCGGCGGCGGCGAGCCCGGCGTCAAGCATGATCACCACGTTGTCCAAGCCGTCGGGCAGGCCTTGGGCGAGGCGGCGGCCGGTGGTGATGTGGATGGGTTCGCCGATGCGGTTGAGCGGAATGCGGTGGCGGGCGGCGAGGGCCTGCACGCTGGTGATGCCGGGGATGACCTGGTAGGTGAACTCCACCTGGCCGCGGGCGAGGATGCGGTCGATGACGCGCAGGGTGCTGTCGTACAGCGCCGGGTCGCCCCAGACGAGGAAGGCTCCGCGGCCGTCATCGGTGAGGTGGGTGCTGATCGCGGCCTCGAACAGTTCCGCGCGGCGCTCGTGCCAGTCCTCGACGGCTCCGGTGTAGGCCTCGGCCTGGCGGTCCCGGGGTGGTTCGGGGATCCGGACCACCTGGTAGTCCCTGTCGCGGATGTAACGGTCGCAGATCTCCCGCCGCAGGGCGAGCAGGCTGTCCTTCTCGTCACCCTTGTCGACGACGAAGAAGACGTCCGTGACGTTGAGGGCGTTGATGGCCTGGATCGTGATGTACTCCGGGTCGCCGGCGCCGATTCCGATCACAAGGATCTCCCGCATGCCTGCCGCCTTCCTTGTCGCCGCAGGGCCGCCGCAGGCGCACGGCCGTCGTTAGGGTCGTGGCGTGAGGGTACTGATCCTGGGCGGTACCGCCGAGGCCCGCGCGCTCGCCGACGCCTTACACGGCCGGGACGGTTGCCAGGTGATCTCGTCGCTGGCGGGCCGGATCAGCCGGCCCACGCTGCCGCGGGGTGAGGTCCGCGTCGGTGGGTTCGGCGGGGTCGATGGACTGGTGGGCTACTTGCGCACCGCTGCCGTCGACGTGCTGGTGGACGCGACCCACCCGTTCGCGGCGATCATGTCCGCGCACGCGGCACAGGCCGCCGCGGTGACCGGGACCCGCCTGCTCGCGTTGCGTCGACCAGGGTGGTCGGCTCGTACGGGTGACCGATGGCTCCACGTGCCCGACATCACGCAGGCGGCGCGGGCGGCGGCGGGTCTTCCCGGGCCTGGATGCGTGTTCGTCACCACGGGCCGGCGAGGTCTGGACGCCTACGCCGACGACAGCCGGCACGGCTACCTCATCCGCACGGTCGACCCGCCCACCGAGGCACTGCCGGCGCGGCACACCGTGGTGCTGGACCGGGGTCCCTACACCGTCGAGGGTGAGACGGCACTGATGACCGGGCACGGGGTGATCGTGCTGGTGACCAAGAACAGCGGCGGACCGCTGACCGCGGCCAAACTCACCGTGGCGCGCCACCTCTCCATCCCCGTGATCATGATTGATCCGCCTGTCCCACCGGCCGGCGTCCGTTGGGCCGCCACAGCGGCGGAGATCGTCAGTCTGCTGGATAACGGCGCGGGGTGAAGACTCGGGGACGACCGTCCGGGCCGGTCCCGACCTGGGTCTGCGACGATCCGACGATCACCAGGCAGCGCATGTCGATCGAGCCGGTGTCGAGGTCCGCCAGCGTGGTGACCCAGACAGCCTGCTCCGCGGTGCCGACAGCCCGGCCGACAATCACCGGGGTGCCGGCGTCGCGGTGGCGCAGCAGCAGGTCACGGGCCTCGTCGAGCTGGTGGCGCCGCGCCCGGGACGCCGGGTTGTAGATCGCGATCACCAGATCGGCGCGGGCCAGGGCCTCCAGCCGCCGGCCGATCACCGCCCACGGCTTGAGGCGGTCGGACAGCGAGATGGTGGCGAAGTCGTGGCCGAGGGGCGCGCCGACGGCGGCGGCGACCGCCTGCGCGGCGGTGATGCCGGGAAGGACACCGACCGCCACGGTGGTGTAGCGGGGCTGGGCGGCGGCCTCCAGCACAGCACTCGCCATCGCGAAGACCCCGGGGTCGCCGGAGGAGACGACCGCGACCCGATGGCCCCGGCAGGCAAGGTCGAGCGCGAACTCGGCGCGTTCGGCCTCGACCCGGTTGTCGGAGACGTGCCGCTGCTGCCGCGGGTTGGCCGGAACCCGTTCGATGTACGGGCCGTAGCCGACGAGGTGCTCCGCGGCCGACAGTGCCGCATGGGCCTGCGGAGTCAGCCAGTCCCGGCCGCCCGGACCCAGCCCCACCACGTCGACCCGCCCGGTGCGCGCGCCCGGGGCGCCGGCAGCGACCGGATCCGGCGCGGCGGAGCCAGCACCCGCCGGCGCCGTGGAGAGCGTGGAGACCGCGGAGACCGCGGAGACCGTGGATGCCGATCTGGCGGGTGCTGGTGCGGATGCCTGGGCCCCGGGCACCACCACCATCGCCATGTAGGGAACTTTGCCCGAACTCACCTCGTCCAGCGGAAGCATCCGCTGGTCGGTGGTGGAGGCCCGTTCCACGTAGTAGGCGTCATCGAGGCGGCCTGCCTGCCTCACCGCATCGCGGATGTCCGCGAAGTGGCGGCTGACCTTGAGGATGGCCGCCGCATCGGTGTCCCGCAGGCGGCGGGCGAGCTCGCTGCCCGGCAGCGTGCCGGGCAGCACGGTCAGCACCTCGTCGCCCTCGACCAGCGGGATACCCGTCGCGGACGCGGCTGCGCTGACCGAGGTGACCCCCGGCACGATCACGGCGTCGAACCGGCTGGCAAGACGTTTGTGCATGTGCATGTAGGAGCTGAAGAACAGCGGGTCGCCCTCGGCGAGCAGCACCACGTCACGGCCGGCGTCGAGATGAGCCGCGAGCCGGTCGGCCGCCTGGGTGTAGAAATCGGCCATCGCACCCGCGTAGCCGCCGGGATGGCCGGTGGTCTCGGTGGTGACCGGGTAGACCAGCTGCTCCTCGATCTGCCCCGCCCGCAGGTAAGGCTCGGCGATCGCCCGCGCGATCGAGCGGCCGTGCCGCGCGCTGTGGTAAGCGACCACATCGGCCGCGGCGATCAGCCGAGCGGCCTTCACCGTCACCAGCTCCGGGTCCCCCGGCCCGAGCCCGACCCCGTAGAGGGTGCCCCGGGCCCCGCCGTCCCGCCGGTTCGTGCTCGTGGCGTCCAGCGTGCTCACTCCGCCTCACTCGCGATCGCGTTCACCGCGGAGACGGCCAACGCGCTGCCTCCGCGCCGGCCGTGCACGGTCAGGAACGGCAGGCCGCTGTCGGCGAGCGCGCGCTTGGACTCGGCCGCACCGATGAAGCCCACCGGCAGGCCGAGGATCGCGGCCGGCCGGGGCGCGCCATCGGCGATCAGTTCCAGCAGCCGGAACAGGGTCGTCGGCGCGTTGCCGATCGCGACGACCGCGCCGTCCAGGTACTCGCCCCACAGCTCCGCCGCCGCGGCCGAGCGGGTGGTGCCGGCCGCGGCGGCCAGCCCGGCCGTCCGGGGGTCCCGCAGCGTACAGATGACCGGATTGTCCGCTGGCAGGCGGGACCGGGTGATGCCGCTGGCCACCATCTGCGCGTCGCACAGGATCGCGGCGCCCGCGCGCAGCGCGGCCCGCGCCGCGGCCACGGCACCCGGTGCGTAGTCCACGTCGCGGATGAGATCGACCATGCCACAGGCGTGGATCATGCGGACCACGACCTGCGCCACGTCGGTGGGAAACGGTGACAGGTCCGCTTCGGCCCGGATCGTGGCGAACGAACGCCGGTAGATCTCCGCTCCGTCGCGGATGTAGTCAGTCGTCACTGAACACGTACCCCTCATCGGTCGCGATGACGTCGATCCGCGTGTCCGCCGGCCGGCCGCAGCGCCGCCGGCAGCCGCTGAAGTGTGCGTGCCGGCCAGGCCAGCGTCCCGCGGCGGCAGCGGCATCGGTCTGGACGTCGGCCAGCGCGCTGGTGCAGCCGGGTGTGCCGGTGCAGGCCGAGAGCCAGTACCACGGCGACGTGTCGTCCACACCGAGCCCGAGGTCCGCCGCTGCCGCGGCGAACTCCTCGGGGTCGGGCAGGTCAGGCAGCACGATGCCGCGCCAGGGCGTCACCCGCAGCCCGCGGGGGCCGGCGTGCCGCGCCAGCAGGGTGGCCTGGGCGGATGACAGCCGCCCGAGCGGGGCCAGCGCCACCAGCGCTGTTCCTCCGTCGATCTGCTCCACCAGCCCGGCGGGACGCAGCCGCGGGGGTAGCACGTCCCGGCCCGCCGGGACCTCGAATCCGCCGGGTGCCAGGGCGCGACGCGCGACCACGCTGATCCCGCCGGTCAGCTCGGCGACCCGCCACGCCGCGCTGTTCTGGACCGCCCGCTCGGCCAGGAACGACTCCGCGAAGGCGAGTGCGGTCGGAACCACCGCCGCCCGGGGCACTGAGAACCCGCACACCGACGCCGTCCGGGCCGTGAGGACGATGGTGATGTCCGGGTGTAAGGACGCGATGTCACCGCGCCCGTCGTCGACGCCGAACAGAAACCGCCCCGGCAGGTCCGCCAGGCCCGGTCGCGCGCACAGCTCGGTATCCAGCTCGGCGACCACCGCGGCGAGATCAGTCGGGCTGTCCAGCCCCGCCAGCGGACTGGCCATGATGTTACGCACCCGTTCGTGCGTCACGGACGGGAGCAGCCCGGCATCGGCGAGCCGGGCCGCCGACAGCGCCACCTCGTGTTCGGCCAGGGCACGTACCTGCACATTGGCCCGGGTGGTGAGTTCCAGCCGGGGGTCGCCACCGGCGGCGGCCACGGCCACGAGGGTGAGCAGCTGCTCCGCCGACAGGAAGCCGCCCGGCAGCCGGACCCGGGCGAGCAAGCCATCGGCGGCCTGATGCGCGCGCAGGGCACCGGGGCACCGGTCGGGCAGCACCCGCGCGGGGGTCGGGTCGCCGGTCACAGCCGCGAGTGTACGGAGCGGACCCTCGCCGAGGCGTCCGATATGGCAGCCTTACCAGTGCCGATCGCGACGCCGGGTTTCAGGAAGCTGGTGCGAGTCCAGCGCGGTCCCGCCACTGTCGCCGCCGCCCGCCTGCCGGGTGGTGGGAGCCAGGAACTGTCCGGCGTCGCGGCACCCGCCGAACCGGAGCGCGGACTCCGGGCGAGGAGTCGTCGTGATCCTGCTGCTGTCCACGTCTGACACAGATCTGCTCTCCGCCAGGGCCAGCGGTGCCGACTACCGGCTGGCCAACCCCGCCCGCGTCGAGGTCGCCGCCCTGCCCGCCCTGCTCACCGGCGTCTCGATCGTCGTGGTGCGGATCCTCGGTGGCCGGCGGGCCTGGGCGGACGGGCTGAACGCGGTGCTGGCCACCGGCCTGCCAGTCCTCGTCCTCGGTGGTGAGCAGGCACCGGACGCGGAGCTGATGGAGTCCTCGACCGTGCCGGGCGGCATCGTGGCGGAGGCGCATGCCTACCTCGCCCACGGGGGCCCGGCGAACCTGCGCAACCTGTACGCGTTCCTGTCGGACGCGATCCTGCTCACCGGTCTCGGCTTCGCGCCACCGGCGGCGACTCCGCTGTGGGGCCGGCCGCAGCTCCTGGAGGAGCCAGCGCGACGGACGCAGCGACCGCGGGCCGACGACGGCCCCCCGCGGATCGCGGTGCTGTACTACCGGGCCCACGAGGTCGCCGGGAACACCGGGTTCGTCCGCGTCCTGTGCGACGAGATCGAACGTGCGGGCGGCCTGCCGGTACCGGTCTTCTGCTCGTCGTTGCGCGGGGCGCCGCCCGAGCTGCTGGTCACGCTGCGCCAGGCCGACGCGCTCGTCGTCACGGTGCTGGCCGCGGGCGGCTCGACCCCCGCGGCGGCCAGTGCCGGCGGCGACGACGAGCAGTGGGATGTCGGCGCGCTCGCCGCACTCGATGTGCCCATCCTGCAGGCCCTGTGCCTGACCGGTTCCCGGGATCAGTGGCAGGCGGGCAGCGACGGCGCGAGCCCGCTGGACACCGCGACCCAGATTGCGATCCCGGAGTTCGACGGCCGGATCATCACCGTGCCGTTCTCGTTCAAGGAGGTCGACACCGACGGCCTGACCAGCTACGTCGCCGATCCGGAACGGGCCGCGCGGGTCGCGGGTATCGCGGTGCGCCACGCCCGGCTGCGGCGGATCCCGCCCGCGCGGCGCCGCGTCGTGCTGATGCTGTCGGCGTATCCGACCAAGCACTCCCGCATCGGCAACGCGGTCGGCCTGGACACCCCGGCCTCGATGGTGCGGCTGCTCGCCGCGCTGCGCGACGCCGGCTACGACATCGGCCCGGCCGACGGCCCGGACGCCCTGCCAGGAGTGGCCGCGGCCGACGGCGACGCGCTGATCCACGCGCTGATCGCCGCGGGAGGGCAGGACCAGGCCTGGCTGACCGAGGAACAGCTGGCCCGCAACCCGATCCGGATCAGCACGGCCCGCTACCGGCGGCATTTCGACGCGCTGCCCGCCGACCTGCGGGAGGCGATGACTCGGCACTGGGGGCCGCCACCGGGTGAGCTGTTCGTCGACCGCTCCCGCGACCCGGACGGCGAGATCGTCCTCGCCGCGCTGCGGGCCGGCAACGTCGTGGTCATGGTGCAGCCGCCCCGCGGCTTCGGCGAGAACCCGATCGCGATCTTCCACGACCCCGGCCTGCCGCCCAGCCACCACTACCTGGCCGCCTACCGCTGGCTGGCCGACGAGTTCGGCGCCCATGCCATCGTCCAGGTCGGCAAGCACGGCAACCTGGAGTGGCTGCCCGGCAAGAACGCGGCGCTGTCCGCCTCCTGCGGGCCGGACGCCGCACTCGGCGACCTGCCCCTGATCTACCCGTTTCTGATCAACGACCCGGGTGAGGGCACCCAGGCCAAGCGGCGCGTCCACGCCACCCTCGTCGGGCATCTCGTGCCGCCGATGGCCCGCGCCGACAGCTACGGCGACATCGCCCGCCTGGAGCAGCTGCTCGACGAGCACAGCCAGATCGCCGCGATGGACCCGGCGAAGCTGCCCGCGATCCGCGCCCAGATCTGGACCCTGTTGCAGGCCGCCAAGCTCGACCACGACCTCGGCCTGGCCGACCGTCCGCACGACAGCGAGTTCGACGAGCTGCTCCTGCACGTCGACGGCTGGCTGTGCGAGATCAAGGATGCCCAGATCCGCGACGGCCTGCACGTCCTCGGCGTCACGCCGACCGGGCCGGCCCGGATCAACCTGGTGGTGGCGATGCTGCGGGCCCGCCAGATGTGGGCCGGCGACGCCCGTGCCCTGCCCGGCCTGCGCGAGGCGCTCGGCCTGCCCGACCACGCCGCCGGGGAGCGGGCCGGCCGGGTCGAGACCGACGCGGTCGAGGAGATCGCGCGGGCCCTGGTCACCGCGATGGAGCATCGGGGCTGGGATCCGGCCGAGGTCCCGGCGGCCGTCGCCGCGGTCGCGGCGGCCGGGAGCAGCGCGGCCGGGTCGGCGGGCGCCGAGGACCCGACGGCCCCGGTGCCCGAAGCCGCGGCCACGCTGCTGGCCGACCCGGCCGCGGTCACAGCCGTGCTGCGCTTCGCCGCCACCGAGATCGTGCCGCGCCTCGCCGGCACCGGCACCGAGATCGACGCCGTGCTGCACGCGCTGGACGGGGGCTACGTCCCCGCCGGCCCCAGTGGATCACCGCTGCGCGGGCTGGTGAACGTGCTGCCCACCGGTCGCAACTTCTACTCGGTGGACCCCCGGGCGATCCCGAGCCGGCTGGCCTGGGAGACCGGCCAGGCCATGGCCGACTCGCTGCTGGAGCGCTACCGTGCCGACACCGGGACCCTGCCGCGCTCGGTGGGTCTGTCGATCTGGGGGACGTCCGCGATGCGCACGGCCGGCGACGACATCGCCGAGTGCCTCGCCCTGCTCGGGGTGCGGCCGGTGTGGGACGAGGCGTCCCGGCGGGTCAGCGGCGTCGAGCCGATCGGACTGGCGGAGCTGGGCCGGCCCCGCATCGACGTGACCATCCGCATCAGCGGTTTCTTCCGCGACGCGTTCCCGCACGTCGTGACCATGCTCGACGACGCGGTCGCGCTCGCGGCCGGCCTGGACGAGCCGGCCGCGGACAACCACGTCCGCGCGCACGCGCTCGCCGACCTGGCCGAGCACGACGACTGGCGACGGGCGACCACCCGCGTGTTCGGTTCCGCGCCCGGCACCTACGGCGCGGGCCTGCTGCAGCTGATCGACTCCCGGGACTGGCGCACCGACGCCGACCTCGCCGAGGTGTACGCCACCTGGGGCGGCTACGCCTACGGCCGGGGGCTGGACGGCCGCCAGGCCCGCCCGGACATGGAGGCGGCCTACCGGCGCATCGCGGTGGCGGCCAAGAACACCGACACCCTCGAACACGACATCATCGACTCGGACGACTACTTCCAGTACCACGGCGGGATGATCGCCACCGTCCGCGCGCTGACCGGGAGCGCGCCGAAGGCCTACATCGGCGACTCCACCCGCCCCGACGCCACCCGCACCCGGTCACTGAGCGAGGAGACCGCCCGTATCGTCCGCGCACGGGTGGTCAACCCCCGCTGGATCGCGGCGATGCGCCGGCACGGCTACAAGGGTGGCTTCGAGCTCGCCGCGACCGTCGACTACCTCTTCGGTTATGACGCCACCGCGGGCGTCGTCGAGGACTGGATGTACGAGAAGGTCACCGAGTCCTATGTCCTCGACCCCGACACCCGCAAGTTCCTACAGCAGTCCAACCCGTGGGCGCTGCACGGCATCACCGAGCGGCTCCTCGAAGCCGTCGACCGGCAGCTGTGGCAGGCACCGCGTCCCGAGACCCTCGACGCGCTGCGCACCGCCTACCTGGAAACCGAAGGAAACCTCGAAGACGACAGCTGACCGGCGGGTGCGTGACCGGCGCGCGGCCAGGTGCGACAGAACCGCATCTGTGACGACCATGGAGGACGCACCCCTTCTGATCCGCTGAGACGCGGCGGCGGGCGCCGCCGACGACCTGGCTCTCGGCGCGCTCCTCGACGCCGCGGCGCCTCCCCTATTGCCGGTCGCTCCTAGTGGTCGGGCCGGGGGCATGGCCGTGGCGGCGATTCGCTCTCCGACGGACGTCTCGGCGGCGGTCCGGCTCATCGGACGGCCGCGGTCTCCGCTGATGCCTGGCGTGACCTTCGTCAGGGGCGGCGGCCCAGCACCACGTACTCGCGGACGCCCGCGTTCCCCACGCCGCCGGTGAACCGGCCCGTGCGGGGATTGCGGCCCGCGGGCAGGATGCGCCGTCCCTCCTGGACGCGGGTGGCCGCGTGGACGTCCGTGAAGCCGGCCTCGGTGAGCAGCTCTCGGAATCCGCCGGCCAGGTCGAAGACACGGCCGGCGCGGACGGTGTTGGCGACGGAGTAGACGACGACACCGCCTGGTGCCACCACCCGGAAAGCCTCGGAGAGGTGACACCGCAGACCGTCGACGTAGGCCCGCAGAGCACGTCCGAGAACTGTGCGCTCGGAGCGGAAATCCTGCTCGTACCAGGAGCGGAAGGCGGGCGGTAGGCAGATGTGCCCGGTCACCGGAGGTTGCCGGTACTTCGCGCCAATCTGCAGGTCACGTCGCATCGGCCAGTCGAAGGCGAGGTACGACAAGCGTTGGACGTCGAAGTAGTCGTAGGTGACGAAGTAGGGCGGTGAGGTCACGATCGCGTCGACGCTGGCATCAGGCAGGGCCAGGTGGCGGGCGTCGGCATGAAGGACTACCGCGGGCGGACGGCGGGCCGCCTCGAACACGACCAGTTCGGCCTCGCAGTCGCGGGCGATCTGACGGGTCCATCGACGCAGGCTGTGCTCCAGCGGGATGGGCACGCGATGCGGGTCCGCGGTGACCTTCACTGAGTCGGCCAGCCAGCGGGACGACGGCCGCAGCGACTGGGAGAGCGCGACGAGGGCGAAGCGGCGCAGGCGTTCGTCCTCGATGGCCAACACGGCCGGCTTCCAGGCGGTGAGGAGGCGTGCGTTGTCCTCGCCGAGCCATCCGGTCAGTTCGTCGCCAACGGCGGAGACCGCCGCCGGCGGTAGACGGATGAGCTGCTCGCAGTGCGCCGCCGCAGTCTGGAGGTCCGGCGGTGGGTCAAGGCCGCCGCTGCATTCGGGGACCTTCCCGGTGGCGAGTCGAGAACCCCCAGCCGGGATCGGCGTGGCGCCGTCTCGGCGAGCCTTTTCGCCTGGCTTGTCACCGCACCCCACATACGGACCTGGGCTTCACTGAACTCCATGATGTCGGCGATGATCTCGTCGGGGACATCCGCGATCGGAACCTTGAAGGTCATCGCGTCCGACGCCTCGGTCTCCCCCGCGTTCGGCACATACACTCGAAGATCTGGTATCCCGCGCGGCAGGCGGTCGGGGAACTGCTCGCACAGCAGGGCGGCGAGCGCATCGTCGTCGTTTCCCTGGTCCATGCGGACGTACTCGCCCTCGACATCGATGACGACGACCGCCCATTCCGCCCGCAGCGCCTCCTCCATCAACACCTGGGTCGTGTTCGACTTGCCCGACCCGACAGTGCCGAAAATGCCGACGTTGCGCGGGAGGAATGCTTTCTTCTGCGAGTCCGCCTCGACGTGGACGTCCTCGTAGCCCAGCAGCGAGCCGAGCTGCATGTCGCCTTCGAGACCGAGCATGCGGCGCAGCCGGTCCGCGGGGTAGATGAACGTCCGGGAATAAGGCCGTGGTCTCGTGGACGTCGGACGTACTGACTCGTCTGGGCCGACCTCACCGAGGATCTCGATCGTGCCCGAGGCGTAGTAGGTGGGGCGAAACATCGTCCGGTCCGGGTGCAGCAGCGTGGTCCGGCTGATAGCCGAGTCGCTGCCGATCTCGTGCGGGCTGTGGAACGGCCCTTCTACAACCCTGCCGAGGAAAATGATGCCCTGCTCCGCGTCGTCGACGCCGACGTAGGAATCGCGCCGGAAATGGCGGCGCAGCTGTTCGGAGACCAGCACACCACTGCTGGTGTTGTCGGTGCCCTGGCCGTCGAAGGCGACGAAGCCGAGCGTTATCAGCGAGGCGGCCAGATCCTCCCGGGCTGCGTCGGTGGCAGCTTCTCTCGGGCCGTTCTCGCCGTTGTCGGTCTTCTCGCCCGCCGGGTCCGCGTTCTCGGGTTCCTCCATCAGTTCCGGCTCGTCTTCCTGTTCGCCGTTGCGCTCGTCGGCCGGTTCTGTCCCCAGCCCGTCGCCTGGCTCCGTCCCGCGCTCTTCTGCCTGCTCCGTTCCGTCGGCGGGCTCCACGCCGCGTTCGTCGCCGTCAGGACGCCGCGTGGCGTCGGCGCCGGCGTCGGCATCGGCATCGGCATCGCGCGGGCTCATCCGCGGGTCCGCCGTGGATCGAGATCGACCAGGCCTTTCTCCACCCCCAGCTCCATCAGCCGGGCCTCGACGAAGTCGCGGAACTCCCCAGCACGGAACATGGTGCGGGCGACGGCGTCGGCAAGATCGAGATGGAACGGAAACCCGCGGGCCGTCGCCGTCGCGGCGGCGTCCGGGAGGCCCCTGGTCCACAGCGCGTCAGCGAGGAACAGCGCGGCGGCCTGCTCGACCCGCTCACGGTGGCACTCCAGGAGAAATGGCCGGTGCCCGGCCTTCAGCAAGACGATGGTCACCTCCGGACCGACCTCCCCGATGAAACTGCGGAAGTTGCCGCGGTCGACGGTATTGAATCCCGCCTTCGTGACCCCGGAGTCGGAATCCCCGTCAAGAAAGGTCGTCAGGTCATCCGAGAGTGTGCGCAGCTCGATGTACTCGCCCGGTTCCAGGATGGCCCCGGCGTTGAGGACGTCGAGGTCCTCCGGGCTCTCGCTGACGGCGATGAACCGCTGGTCGGCCACGTAGCGCCGGGTGAGCTCGAAGACCGGCGGCAGGTTCTCCCGCGGCAGGCCGACACCGGTGCGCAGTTCGTAGGGAATCAGCTCGCCGTGGATCAGCCGCCAGTCGGCATCCTGGGAGAGCAGGATCTGACGTTCACCGAACAGCATCAGCGCCCGGCTGGCCAGGTTGGAACCGCCATGCACCTTGCGCAGGTTGTCGAAGAACTCCCGGGCAGTGTCGCCCTGGGCGGTGAGTTCATGCTCGAAGACGCGGGTGACCAGCCGAACGGACTCACCGGTGTTCGTCACGACGACGACACCAATCTGGATCTTCGTCCCACTCAGCAGCGGTACCGCAGCCAGGGTGCCGTCGGCGGCAGCGACGACACCGGACCGCAGCAGGTCCCTCGCCCAGGCCGATGCCTCGTGTGAGGGGCGTCGAATGAGGCTCCGCAGGCCGGGATTCTCAGCAAGGATCTCGGCGCGCAACTGTTCCCGCCGCGCATGCGACGCGAGCACCGCGCGGTCGACCCGCTCACGGAGCTGATCGATGTGCTGTTCCAGATCCGTCCACGGAGCGACGGCCAGGATGTCGGCGAGGCTACGTACGTCCGCCTGACCTGGCGTCTTGGCCTGTTCCTGCGTCTTGGCCTGTTCCTGCGCCTCGGCCTGACCTGGCACGCCAGTCTGTCGGGCCGTCGGATGGTGGGCGTGCGGTCGCTCTGGCGGAGACATGACCAACGACCTCCCCCGCGAGCCGCACATACGTCACCACCCGGCCACCAGATCGTTGCACCAGGTGGGCCGATGCGGTGGGGAAAACGGCAAACTCCGGTCGCATCGCCACCGTGCGTTGTGACCACGGTGTCAGCGCACGCCAGGCCCCGAACGACGGCCGGAGGCGAGCATCGGAGCGAGTCAGGCCGGAGCGGAGCCAGGAGCCAGCGGTGGCGGAAACCCCCTGCCGAACCACGGGCTGCCGACATCCCGACCCCACAATGGTCAAGCGTCGACCGTCGGCGGCCCCGCCCGTCGAAGTCGGCACCGGCACCGGCACCACGTCCGGCTTGGTCACCCAGCTGCGCGCCGACACCCACACCGCGCTCAACGGGCAGGCCAACCCAGCCTCGTGGGCCTGAGAAATAACGGCTCTGCCGCAGATCCGGTGATGACTGAAAGTAGGCATTTGTCGTGACCTGCCCGACGAGACAAGCAGCCTGCAATCGCGATATTCCGGGCGGCGCCGGCAGCGTCGGCCGGTGGATCCAATAGGTGTCCCAAACGCGGGAGCCCGGAAGGCCGCCGCAGACCGCGGCGGTTTCACCCGCTTCTTCGCAGGATCTCGCGTCGGCTATATACGGTCACCACCGGATATGCGACGGAGCCGTTAATTTGGCAGACCCCCTTTTGTAGCACAGTCGCGGCTTTCCGGTCTATGGACACGTTCGGAAGTAGGCATTCAGGAGCTATCCGAAAGTGCAACAAAGCGAGCCCCCCTGCTCGGCGGAGCCGAGACTGTGACGTCCCGGGGTTCGGGCCCGCACCCCACCAGGAAAGAGCGGTGAGCGGGTCGGGGGCGGGTGTGAACACGTTAACAGAGGTCACGAGCGAGGTCCGTTAGCGCGCGATAGATCACCGCCACGCGCACAGGAGGAGATCGTGGCCGTATACGCGCCGCTCTACACCGGAGGATCACCCCACAGGCGTGGGAGGGACAAGCGCATTTTCGGCGACGCGGCTATCCGTCGATCTCCAGGCCTGGAATGGTCTCCTCGGAGGGCGGCCAACCTGGGACCGGGAGGCGCCGTGCAGTTGCCGCGATCAGCCAGTCATCCCCGTCAAGGTGCGTCACGAAGGAGTGCCCCGGGATCTTGCGGCTGCCCTGCGCCCCGATGTACTTCGAGGAAGTCAGGACGACGAGCTCCATATTCGCGCCGACGAGCATAGTCCACCGAAGCAGGCCGACGCCCTTCCGTAGCCCGCGGTAGACGTGCCGCCAGTGATCTACGAAGGCGGCGAGCATCTCGTCAAACTGTTTGTTGTCCGAGTCGTAGGCGGCTAGATCCTCGGCGAGGTCGTCGTCGGCCTGGCGACCATTGACGCCCCAGACCCAGCCTTGGGCCAGCGCCAAGCGCAACGGATCGTCAAGCACCGTCCACAGGCTACGACCAGGTTCGTCGTTGTAGAGCTCGTTGATCCAGCCAGCGACAGTCGCATATCCGCCAGGGAAGTCTGGTTCGGTACCAATCATGCGTCGACGAGTTCGACAGTGCCGTCCGCCACCTCAAAATGGAATGTAAGGCCCGTCGCCCGGCTCAATTTCGCAAGTGTCTCGAACGAAGGCTGGTGCTCGGCTTGCTCCAAGCGCGAGATCGCAGGCTGGGCAATGCCGACCAGCGCCGCCAACTCGCGCTGGGATAGGCCCTTACGGGTGCGGAAGTTGACGACTCGGTTGGCGACCTGTCTTGCGAACGCCGCGCCGTCCCACACCCGGCGAAACTCCTCGTCGCCGCGCTGCTCGTCGATGACCTGGTCAAGTGGCTTGAGGTCTGAAAGCTTCATCTGTCGTCCTCCAGATCGTCAAGGCGTCGCACGGCGGTAGCGACGGCCCGCCGGAAGCCAGCTGGGTCGACTTCGGCCTCCGGTCCAACCGCACCGATGACAAGGATCTGCCCGATCTGTCGGTAGAACGCCCGCCAAGGGCTGCGGCCCTGCCGCGGTCGAAGCTCTCGGAGGTGGTGTGTGGCCCTGATGTCGCTGGTATGCGGGTAGCCCAACGTCGGGCCGATGGCTCGTAGCTTGTCGAAAGCTGTGACGATCGCTGCCCGCTCCTTCGCGGGGATCTTGCTCAGCTCGGCATCTGCGGCGGGATGGATCAAGACCTGCCAGACCACCGTCCCACGATAACATGCATGTTATCGATTCACACCTTCCCAGCTCTGGAAAGGTGCCCGGGCACGCCGCAGGCCTCAGCCTGGCGCGTAGTTATCGATGCCTCGCCGGCCCGTCCTGGTGCGTGCTGCACCACAGGCAGATCACGGTCAGCACGGACGCGAGAACCTCAGATCGCGCACCACACGGCCGCGCCGGGACCTACCCGAGCGCCAGCGGCGCCGTCGCTGGCCGATGCGCACCATGGCCGTGTCGCCGGGGCGGTTCGTCGCCGAGCGTGCGCGGATGCGCGTTGCGGCACACCGCACAGACCGGCTCCGGGGGCATGGCAACGAGCGTGGGGTTCGCCTTGGTTGCTGAGATGATCTGCCGTTAAGTTAATGTAATCCGATCCTCACTACGCTTCGCAGTCAAGATCTACCGATGCGCTTGAGGGTCGAACCAATTGATCGGCACCCTGACCTGGACATCTTCCGCTTGATCAAGTATCGGAAGTTATAGATCTTACCTATTTGCCCAGGCCAGAGCATTATTACTGTCCGTGGTGGAGGTGGCGGGAATCGAACCCGGCGGGGCGCCGATCTCCGGCAATCACTGACGGACGGAACCCTTGCGCCGCAACGGGTTCTGATTCGGGCACGACTGCGGAGAATCGGCAAAAGGTGCCCACACGTCGAACCGACGTGCCCACATCGTGCCCACATCGATCACTCGCGGGCCTCCGGCCCCGTCGAGGTCCTCACCTTCCGCGCGTGCGATGTGCGACTCACCCTCATCAGTAATGAGGCGGCCAGGGGGACCTTCTGTGCGGACGTGCACCCCCCCACGCTTGATCACCGCAGAGGAGTGTCATGACCAAGGGTAACCATGACGGTGGTGCCAACGTGCTATGTGATCTCTCTACAGGGGTGTACAGCAGGGGTGTACAAATCCGCTGTTGTACACCCCTCGGAGGGTGGATATGCCTCCCCGGCCCGAAAATCAGTCACTCACTGTCGATAATTTTGCCGGTCATGATGCCAATGTATCTACAGATTGTGACACTGTGCGCTAGCGACGGGGGACAGGGGTGTACGTACACCCCTGCTGTACACCCCTGTCCCCGCCCCTGCCGCCACCCCGCTCTCGGCAACGCACAGTCACTGTCGGCGGGGCTTCGGACGCCCGTGTCCGTGCCATAGCCGCAGCGATCTCGATCAACGACGCAGGTTCGGATCAAGGGGACCAAGATTTTGTTACCGTCCCGTGGGCCGTCTCCACGTCCTGACCGCGCGGAGTGGTTGGCCTCTGTAGGGCCGGCTGACCTGACGAGAGAGGGTTTCGATCGATCTCCCCAGTTCGTACAATGTGGGGTGTGACTGAGATGCCGATCAGTGAGGCACGGGACCATCTCGGTGAGATCGTGTCCAAGGCGGAACACGCGCACGCGCGGACCGTGCTCACCCGTCATGGTCGTGCCGTGGCCGCGGTGATCTCGATCGATGATTTGCGAGAGCTGGAAGCGGCCGAGGATGAGGCCGACCTGACCGCCGCGCGGGCTGCGCTTGCGTCCAGTGAACCGCGCGTGGCGCACCGGGACGTGATGGCCGAGTTCGGCCTGACCTGACGGTGGCGTACGAGATCGAGTGGACGACACGGGCGCTGCGTGAACTGCGCAAGCTCGACGGTGTGACAGCGCGCCGAGTGCTGACGGCGGTAACGCAACTGTCGAACGATCCTCGTCCCCACGGGGTCCGAGCACTTGTCGGTGAACCTTCGGGTGTGCTCCGGCTCAGGGTGGGCGACTACCGGGTGATCTACCACGTTGAGGATGCCCGCCTCGTCGTCGCGGTGGTCCGGGTAGCGCACCGCAGAGAGGTCTACCGCGGATCCTGATTCCACCTGCTATCGCCTTCGCTGAGCATCAGGGTGAGCTCTCAGGATCTCGACCGCCCGCTCAAGCACCGCCCGTTCGTCGCCGTCGAAGCCGCAGCCGGGCTGTTTCAATCCCTCCAGGGATGATCAGTGACTTGCTCCCCGGCGTGTGGATCTGCTTGTACGCCGTGGTGTCTCAATCCCTCCAGGGATGATCAGTGACGTGGGGCCAGTCACAATGGTCACGGGTCTTACCTCGTTTCAATCCCTCCAGGGATGATCAGTGACCCAGCATTGGCGACAACACCATGTACGCCACCTACGCGTTTCAATCCCTCCAGGGATGATCAGTGACCCCGCGCACTGGCCGGCCGTCCCGTCTGGGATGAGGAGTTTCAATCCCTCCAGGGATGATCAGTGACGCGGTGTACGGCAGGCGTACAGGAGGGAGGCTAGTGTTTCAATCCCTCCAGGGATGATCAGTGACGCCGGGGGCATCGTGCTGGCGAGCGGTGACCCGGGTTTCAATCCCTCCAGGGATGATCAGTGACCGGCCATCCACGGGATTACGACCGAGAAGGCACGCACGTTTCAATCCCTCCAGGGATGATCAGTGACACGGTGACCAGTGAGCGCAATCGTTCTGCGCGGGTTTCAATCCCTCCAGGGATGATCAGTGACCCGCCCCGCCGTGGGTCGCGCCGCTGCTGGGACTCCCGGTGTTTCAATCCCTCCAGGGATGATCAGTGACCCCGGTGGACGCTGTGGGGATCGGAGCCGTACTCGTTTCAATCCCTCCAGGGATGATCAGTGACGCGGATGGAAAAGCTGAAGCTGATCCAGAAGTCCGGGTTTCAATCCCTCCAGGGATGATCAGTGACCGTTGAACTCGTCCACGTGCCGGCAGTTGTACGTCTGTTTCAATCCCTCCAGGGATGATCAGTGACCTACCATAGAGGGGTAGGGATGCAGCGGTTCGGCAGTTTCAATCCCTCCAGGGATGATCAGTGACGCGATACGCAGGAGCATCGGGCCATCGCCGAGATGTTTCAATCCCTCCAGGGATGATCAGTGACCGCTTCCCATGTCTGAGGCGGACTGGCAGTCCCGCATGTTTCAATCCCTCCAGGGATGATCAGTGACCCCGCGCGTGAAGGGCCTCGAACGGGAAGTCGACGTGTTTCAATCCCTCCAGGGATGATCAGTGACGGCAGATAGCGCACAGTTTCCAGCTGAAGAAGGGGGTTTCAATCCCTCCAGGGATGATCAGTGACGGCAGATAGCGCACAGTTTCCAGCTGAAGAAGGGGGTTTCAATCCCTCCAGGGATGATCAGTGACCCGCCCTGGCGGCACAGCGCGGCTGGGAGCCGGGGTTTCAATCCCTCCAGGGATGATCAGTGACGTGGGATAGGCTGATGGGAGACGTCCTTTTGGTAGTTTCAATCCCTCCAGGGATGATCAGTGACGCCAGCGTCCCGCGGGGGCGCTGGCAGTTGACGACGTTTCAATCCCTCCAGGGATGATCAGTGACCCGAAGATAAACGCCCAGGTCAGGGGCGGTTTGCGAGCTTGATCCGGGGCCTGTTCTGCAGCGGTCCGGCGGTAGTGCAACACCGCAGGTCAGAGCCTTGATCGTCATTCTAGAGGATGGCCTCCTGGTTACTCATCTCGCGTCTGAGGGAGGGGCATCTCATGCTCTGGACTGGAGATAGCGCATCACCGCGCGGGTACATCGGACGTGCGCTCTCCCCGTCGCGCCATCCGGGCCGGTTCCGGGCCACCCACGTCTGAACGTCCGCCCGGTGCCACAGCCGCATGCGCGGCTTGATCACGGCAGGGTCGGGGAATCCCTTGTACCTGCTGATCGTGTCGGCCCGTGATCGGCCCACGCCGAGGATCTCGGCTACCTCGGTGATGTCCACCAGGTCCAGCTCACTGTCCACGGTGACGGGACGCTAAGCAGGTCTATGTAGCCTGTCGTCTTCCCGCGTGTACGTGGCCGTAGCGGGCAGAGGGGGCAGGCATGGACAAGGTACGAGGGTGTGTCGCCCGGGTGAGCACCCTGGACGGGTCGGTGGAGCTCACCGTCCAGGCAGGCGTTGGCCCGGACGAACTGATCCGCGTACTGGCGATGTACGTCCCGCCGACTGTGGGCCTGGAGTCCGTCGCCGAGAGCATCGGCGGGGGCATCACGCTGCGGTTCGTGTCGCGGAGATGATGAGGGCCGGGGTGATTCCGGGGCATTGCACAGCTTCGCGATCCCGTCCAGCGGCTCCATCGTGATCGACATCCAGAACCTCCGACACGCCGATGGAACGGGGAGGTTCTGGCGAAGATCGATAACTCTGTGACCTGCACAAACATAAACGATCAATCTTTTGGATCAGGTTATCCACAGCCCCCGCTGAGAGGTTCTGGAAGGATCTTGCAAACCCGCAGGTCAGACCCCCCAGGATCGCTGGTAGGGTCGCAGCGCAGGAACTTGTAGGG
>NZ_CAKJTO010000078.1:0-25581 GCF_917627405.1 Protofrankia sp. Cj5 | reverse complement strand
GTGCTGGGGATGGGCCGGACGGCGGCGCCGCGGGACGTCGCGGAGGCCGTCGACGCGGCGCTGGCGGCCGGGCCGGCCTGGCGGGCGTTCAGCCAGGACGACCGCGTGGCTGTGTTCCTGCGCGCCGCCGAGCTGCTCGCGGGGCGGTGGCGGGACATCCTCAACGCCGCGACCATGTTGGGGCAGAGCAAGAGCTGTTACCAGGCGGAGATCGACGCGGCCTGCGAACTGATCGACTTTTGGCGTTTCAACGCCGCGTTCGCCCGTGAGATCGTCGCCCGGCAACCGGTCTCGGCTCCGGGGACGTGGAACCGCATGGACTACCGGCCGCTGGAGGGCTTCGTCCTCGCGGTAACCCCGTTCAACTTCACCTCGGTCGCGGCGAACCTGCCGACCGCTCCAGCGATCATGGGTAACACCGTGGTCTGGAAGCCCGCCCCGGCCCAGCAGCTCGCTGCCCACCACACCATGTCGTTGCTGGCGGCCGCGGGTCTTCCCCCGGGCGTGATCAATATGGTCACCGGGGATGGCGCGGCTGTCTCCGCCGTCGCGTTGCGCCACCGCGCTCTCGCTGGCGTGCACTTCACCGGGTCAACCGCCACCTTCCGCGCGATGTGGCGGACGGTCGCGGACGGGATCGAGGGGTACCGCGACTACCCGCGGCTGGTCGGTGAGACCGGCGGCAAGGACTTCGTGGTGGCCCATGCCAGCGCCGACCCGGATGCCGTGGCGGTTGCCCTCGTCCGCGGCGCGTTCGAATACCAGGGGCAGAAGTGCTCGGCGGCCTCCCGCGCCTATCTCCCCGCCTCGATGTGGCGGGCTGGCCTGCGGGACCGGCTGGTGGCCGAGACCGCGGCGTTGACCTACGGTGACGTGTCGGACCTGGGCCTGTTCGGCGGCGCGGTGATCGATCGACGGGCGTTCGGCCGGTTGGCGGCTCTGCTCGCGCGGCTGCGCGCGGATCCGGCCGTGTCGGTTCTCGTCGGTGGCGGTACCGACGACCGGGTCGGGTACTTTGTGGAACCGACCGTCGTGGTATGCGCCGACCCCACACACGAGGTCTTCACGTCGGAGTACTTCGGGCCGGTCCTTGCCGTGCATGTGTATGATGATCGTCCGCAGACCGGTACGGATGCGTTTTCTTCGATCTTGGCCGATGTCGCCGATGTCGCCCCTTACGCGTTGACCGGTGCCGTATTCGGTCGCGACCGGGCCGCACTCGCCACGGCTGCCCAGACATTGCGTTACAGCGCGGGAAACCTCTATCTCAACGACAAACCGACGGGTGCGGTGGTCGGTCAGCAGCCGTTTGGCGGATCGCGTGCCAGCGGTACCAATGACAAGGCGGGTTCCGCGCTGAACCTGCTGCGGTGGGTTTCGCCGCGGACACTCAAGGAGACCTTCGACCCGCCGCGGACAGTGTTCTATCCACATATGGCTTGAAGATTCGTGATGTGTGCGGCCGCGGCTCGCGGGCGATATCACGAGGAGAGCCGTGCCGGCGGCGGACACCTGGACCACATCCGTTGCCGGCTGGTTGTCCGGTAGGAACTGGACGTCTGAAACATGGCTGTGCAATCGTTGGCCACCAGGTGCGGCAAGCACGATGTCCTACCTTTCCCGTCAGCCGTGCGGCGGTCGACGGGACCTGTCCGGCCAAAGAGCGATCGATGATCGAATATGCCGGCTGGATCTCACGGCGAGATACTCCGTTGCCGGGTGTTACGATCGCTTTCGTCCTTCGCGATACTTTGTGAAGGATTGCGGGTGTGCCCGGCGCACCCGGGAAGGAGACTGATCGCTCGTGCTTTACCTTGCCGGCCAGATCCTGGTGTTTGTCGCGGCGGCACTGGTCATCGGTGTACTGCTGGCCTGGGTGTTCCTCATCGGCCCTATGCGTCGCCAGAGCGAGGAGGCACGGCGTGCCCTGGCCGCCGTGTGCGTGGAGCCGGCGGCGGCCCGTCCAGCGGTGGCCCGTCCAGCGGTGGCGAACGGCCGGGTCGACGGGGGCGCGTCGAAAGCGGGCCGGGCCGCGGCGGGCGGTGTCGCCGCGGATGGGGACGCGGGCGCCGAGGGTCTGACGGACCACATGGCGGTCGATTCGGCGGTGCTCGTCGCAGAGATGAGAGCACGGCTCAGCCGTCAGGACGACGAGTGGGCGCTGGAGAAAGCGGCGCTCACGGCGCGTCTGACCGCGGCCGAACAGCGGGCGGCCGAGTCCGAGCAGCGGGTCACGGCGGTGGAGCGCCAGGTCCTCGCCGCGGGCCGCAGGGTGCGGACGATCGAGGGAGCCCTGGCGGAGGCCGAGGCTCATGAGCGGGTCAACCGGCAGACCAGCGTGCCTGTCCAGGCCGCGCCGGTCACCCGGGCGGCGCTCCAGGCGGCTGGTTCGCCGAATGGTTCGTCGGCGGCCGTCGACACCAGCGGGGGATCCGACCTGGTAGCCACCAGGTCGGGCCAAACCCACGCGCGGGGGGATGCGGAGGCTGTCCAGACGCTTGCCGCCGAGGCGGCGCGGCTGCGGGTGCAGCTCTCCGAGGCGGAGGGGCGGGCAGCGAAGTTCTCGTCCCGGTTGGCGATGGCCCGTACCGAGGCAGAGGACGCGCAGCGTCAG
Source organism: Protofrankia sp. Cj5 (assembly GCF_917627405.1). Classification (NCBI taxonomy): domain Bacteria; kingdom Bacillati; phylum Actinomycetota; class Actinomycetes; order Frankiales; family Frankiaceae; genus Protofrankia; species Protofrankia sp. Cj5. The sequence goes on along the minus strand of NZ_CAKJTO010000078.1, from coordinate 22,967 downwards.
GTTGCGACGATGACGACCAAACTTGATCGTCATCAGGCTGAGTGGGCGGCGGAAAAGGTCCGGCTGCTGGCCCGGATCGAGCGGGACGAGCGGAGCGGCCACAGCGGGCGGAGCGAGGAGGCCGCCGGCCCCGGGCACGCGCCGGGTGAGCGGGTGGATACCCCGGTCAGCCGGGATGATGCCGGGCCCGTACTGGCGCACGACGCCGACGGCAATAGCGACGCCGATGGGTGGAGCACCGCTGACAGTGAGTGGGCCGGCGATTTCCCCTTCGACGGAAGGGACCCGGCGCTCGTCGATGTGGTCCCGGTGCAGACCGCGCGCCCGGTACCGGGCGCGCCGCCCGGACAGCCCCAGGCTGTCCTGCCCGGCTCGGTCGCGCTCGCCTCGCTGACGGCTGCCGGCGGCGCTGGCGCCTTCTCGGTCGCGATACCGGCGGAGGTAACGGGAACTCGGCGGGACAATCTCAAGGAGATCGTGGGGATCGGCCCGGTTGTGGAGGCGCGTCTCTACGCGCTTGGCATCGCGAGCTTCCGGCAGCTTGCGGAGCTCGACGGTGATCAGATCGATGGCCTCGTCCAGGTACTCGACGGGTTCGGTGACCGGCTTTTCTCAGATGACTGGGTGGGGCAGGCACGCTCGCTGTATGAGCGCCACCACGGGAACGTGGCCTGATCCGCTGGCTGGCCCGCTGGTCGGGGCCGCGTGGGCAGGCCGGTCGTTGACAACCTTGCTGAGCTGGGAGCTGGTGACCGCTGGTTCGGCCGCCACCGTGAGTATGATCGCGAAAATTTTGTCGGCGGGCGCGATTTCCGGCCGGATAGCTGTGCCCGAGAACAAACCCGCGTCGATCTTCTGACCGCTCCGCGTTCGCCGGCCGGTCGCCACCGTTGCGTGCCGGATTGTTTCGGCCGCGAGGCGCCGGCCGTTTCCCCGGCTTCTGAAAGCGTTGTCTCGCGCCACGGTCACGGCCGCTTTGATCGGCACGCAAAGTAATGAGTCATTGACCGACTTCATGATCCTGTTTGTTCCGCATGGGGCTGTTCGCGGGCCGGCGCGGGCTGGATGCGATAGTTGTGGGAATGGTGATGTCATGGGGGTTGTTTGGCCAAAAGTGGCGTGATCATGGTTTTGTGCCGCCGGCGGCGGTCTCGGGCGGCCGGCGGTCCATGCGGTGGCGGTGGGGCGAGGAAGCCGGGCCAGGCGGAAATCAGGGCTGGGTACTTGATTGCCTGTGACCTTTTTTCTACGCTTCGCGAGGATTCCCGGGAGCGGGTCGGTCCGAAGGGGCAACCAGGAAGATCGGGTTTTCGGTGACAACACGCAGCAGCTGGCTGGACGCCACTTCGCTCATTGAGACTGAAGTGCGTGAACTGGTCCGGCGTCGATCCCTCGACCCGGTTCGCGAGCCCACGCGGATCCGTGAGCTTGTCGAGGACGTCCTTGCTGAATACGAGGAACGCACACTCACCAGTGATCTCCCGGCGATTGTCGACCGCGCCACGACCGCGCGGCTTGTCCACGACGCGGTCGCCGGATTCGGCCCCCTGCAACGCCATCTGGACGACCCGGCCGTGGAAGAAATCTGGATCAACGAACCTGGGCGCGTTTTCGTCGCGCGAAACGGGCGCAGCGAGCTGACCACGACGATCCTGAGCGCCGATCAGGTCCAGGACCTGGTCGAACGGATGCTGAAGAGCTCTGGGCGCAGAGTGGATCTATCCACTCCGTTCGTGGACGCCATGCTGCCGGACGGGTCGCGTCTGCATGTCGTCATCCCCGACGTCACCCGCGTCCACTGGTCGGTCAATATCCGCAAGTTCGTTCTATCCGCGGCCAGTATGGACGAGCTGATCGACCTGGCGACGATCACCGCGGCGGCGGCGGCCTTCCTGGAGGCCGCTGTCGCCTCTGGCCTGAACATCATCGTGGCCGGCGGGACGCAGGCGGGAAAGACCACCATGCTCAACTGCCTCGGCTCGGCCATCCCCGGGCGGGAACGGGTCATCACCTGCGAGGAGGTGTTCGAGCTCAAGCTGCGGTCCCCGGACTGGGTGGCCATGCAGACCCGGCAGGCCAACCTGGAGGGCACCGGCGAGATCCGGCTCCGTCGTCTGATCAAGGAGGCCCTCCGGATGCGCCCCGACCGCATTATCGTCGGTGAGGTCCGGCAGGAAGAGGCGCTCGACCTGCTGATCGCTCTTAACTCGGGCCTGCCCGGCATGTGCAGCCTGCACGCGAACTCGGCCCGAGAAGCGGTCACCAAGCTGTGCACCCTGCCGCTGCTCGCGGGGGAGAACGTCAGCCATGCTTTTGTGGTGCCGACGGTCGCCGCCAGCATCGATCTTGTTGTGCATCTCGCCAAGGACGCGCACGGGCGGCGGCGTGTCACCGAGATCGTCTCGCTGTCGGGGCGCACGGAGGGGGACGTCGTCGAGACCGCGCAGATCTACCGATCACGTAACGACGCCCTGGTGCGGGCTGACGGCTACCCGCCACATGCCGACCGGTTCGCCCGGGCCGGCTATGATTTGCCAACTCTGCTTGCCATGACCGATCGTGACCGGATGGATCGGGTGACCGAGCTGGACCGGGCGCCGTTTGCCGACCGTTCGTGGGCCGAGATCGCGGTCGAGCACTGATGGGCATCTTCATCGGGCTGCTGTTCGGCCTCGGCCTGTTCCTCATCGTCTCCAGCGGGCGGACCCGTGCCCCGCGTGGTCCCGTCGCCGTGAAATGGCGGGGCCGGACCCGGGAGCTGCTTGTTCAGGCGGGTATCCCGGGAGTCAGCCCCGACCAGTTTTTTGTGATCAGTATCGGGGCCGGGCTGCTGGTGGGCCTGATCGTGCTGGCCTTCACCGCCACCTGGTCGCTTGGCGGAGCCTTCTTCATCTTCGCCGCGCTGCTGCCGCGCGCGATGGTGCTGCGCCGGCGCCGAGCGCGTATGCACGACCTTCGGGAGCTGTGGCCGGATGTCGTCGACAACCTGGCCAGCGCGGTACGAGCGGGGATGCCGCTGTCGGAGGGGCTCGCGTCGGTGGGGGTGCGCGGCCCGCTGCCGCTTCGCCCCGCTTTCACCCGTTTCGGCGAGGAGTACCGGGCGACCGGATCCTTCTCGGCGAGCTTGGACCGACTTTCTGATGATCTTTCTGATCCGATCGCGGACCGGATCATCGAGTCGTTGCGTACCGCTCGGGAGGTAGGTGGGACCGACCTCGGCCGGCTGCTCCGGACGTTGTCGACGTTCCTGCGAGAGGACGCTCGGACCCGCGCGGAGCTTGAGACCCGACAGAGCTGGACGATCAACGCCGCGCGGCTCGCGCTTGCCGCACCGTGGGTTGTTCTGCTGCTGCTGGCAACCCGGGGGGAGACGGTACGCGCCTATGACAGCCCCACCGGCGTGATCGTACTGGCGGTCGGTGGCGGGGTGTCGGTGGTGGCATACCTGCTCATGAAGAAGATCGGCCGACTTCCCGAAGAAGGCCGGGTACTGCGTCCATGATGAGCTGGCTGATGCGGAGCGGGCCGATGCCGATGCCGACGGCGGCGGTGCGGCCCAGATGAGCCCAGTCGCGACAGGTGCGCTGATCGGGCTGTTGGCCGGTGTCGGCCTGGCCATTGTCGTGCTGCGGTCGCCGGTGGTCCGGCGGATCCGGCTCGCGGACCGGATCGACCCCTACCTGCGGGATACTCCGGCGCAGTCCAGGCTGCTCGCGGATCGCGCCCGGCCTGCCGCCTCGCGCAGCGGCCTGGAGGAACTGCTCCGGCCGTTCATCGCCGACGCGGCTCACCGGCTCGACCGTTTCCTCGGTGGGCGTGCCGCGTTGCAGCGCCGCCTGACGCAGGCCGGCGGGCGGACCTCCATCGAGGATTTCCGGGTTCAGCAGGTGGTCTGCTCGGCCGCCGGGGCGCTGTTCGGCGCTTTTCTGCTGCTGCTGCGTGCGCTGCTGGGCTTCGGGCCGCCGCCGATCGTCAGCGTTGCGCTGGTCGTTGCCGGCGTCGCGGGCGGGGTCGTCGCCCGGGACTGGTGGCTGACCCGAGCGATACGAGAACGTGAGGAACGCATTCTCATCGAGTTCCCGACTGTTGCCGAGCTGCTCGCGTTGGCTGTTACCGCAGGTGAGAGCCCGATAGGAGCGTTGGAACGGGTAAGCCGGCTGTCGCACGGGGAGCTCGGCCGCGAACTGCGGCTGGCTCTCGCGGACGCGCGTGCCGGCGCCACCCTCGTCCAGGCGCTGGAGGGTATGGCCACCCGGACGACGGTCGCCTCGCTCAGCCGGTTCGTCGACGGCATGGCGGTGGCGATAGAGCGCGGTACGCCGCTGGCGGAGGTGCTGCGGGCACAGGCGGTCGACGTCCGGGAGGCGGGCAAGCGACAGCTGCTGGAAGCCGGTGGCCGCAAGGAGATCGCGATGATGGTGCCGGTCGTCTTCTTTGTCCTGCCGACTACTGTGATCTTTGCTTTCTATCCAGCGGTCGTGAGCTTGACGTTCAATGCGCAGTGATCATGATGTGATGTGATGTGAGGAGTTGTCGACTGTGCGGATATTCGTGAAGCTGCTGGGCCGATGGGCACCGGCGCGGCTGGAGGTCTTTCGCGATGTGCCGGACAACCGGTTTCGGGATCGCGGCGATCGCGGTGACGTGCCCGGCTGGGTGATGGTCACGGTAATGACGGCGGCGCTGGTGGTGGCACTGATGGCGGTCGCCGTGCCCCAGCTGCGGGACGTGTTCACCAACGCGATCGACTCCGTGGTCGGCAACGGCTGACCGGCCGGTGTCGGTCCGCCTGGCTGCTGAGCGGGGCTCGGCTGTCGTCGAGTTCGTGCTGGTCGGAATGCTGTTGTTACTGTTGTTTCTCGGCGTTATCCAGGTTGGCCTCGTCCTGCATGTCCGCAATACCCTCGCCGCGGACGCGGCTGAGGGCGCGCGGCACGCGGCGAACCTGGGCATGACCGATGATTCCGGCGGTCCGTACGCCGAGCGGCTGATCGTTTCGTCTGTTCCCGGGCGGGCCGACACCCGTTGCACGAGTGGAGCGGTGGTTGATCCGTCCGGTGTGCCACTGGTTGAGGTGCGGTGCGAGGTTGTGGTGCCGTTGGCCGTTATGCCGTTCGGAGCGAATACGACGATCAAAGTGGTCGGGCACGCGGTCAAGGAGACGCCGTGAGACCGCTGGGCCGGTCGCCGCTTGTGCGGGCCTGGTCGCCCGCACGGCGGGCGCTGGACCGCGGCGGGCGGTGCCCGCGGTTGCGCGCGTGTTTGTGGCCGCGTCCGTACGGGTGCCTTCGCGGGCCTGATGACAGTGGTACCGCGTTGATCGAGTTCGTTGGGCTGTCGGTTCTGTTGTTGATCCCGTTTGTCTACTTCTTCCTCAGCGTGTTCTCGGTCCAGCGGTCGGCTTTCGCGGTCACCCAGGCCGCCCGAGCGGCCGGCCGGGCCTACGCGACCGCGGACAGCGAGGATCAGGCCGTCCAGCGCGCGCGGGTGGCCGCTCGGCTGGCCTTCGCGGACCAGGGTATTGACGGCGCACCCGAGGTGCGGTTCGCCCCGGAGGGCGCGGACTGCGGTGCGGGGGACCCAGGCGACGGAGCCGCGTCGCTGGCTCCGGGCGCGCGGTTCGTTGTGTGCGTCCGTTCGGTCGCGGCGTTGCCCGGAACCGCACGGCTGTTCACCGGATTGGCGGATATCACGGTGAACGGGAAATTCATCGTCGTCGTGGACGCCTACCGGCGCGACCGGACAGTCGCATGAGCCGATTGTGGCAGGGCACAGCCAGGCCTGGGCGGGCGTCTCGCGCGGGATCGTGCCAGCAGCCGCGAACTGGCGCGGACGCCGGCACGATCCTGATACTCACTCTCGGCTATGTCATGATTGCGTTAATGCTGGCGCTTGTGGTGACCGATGCCTCCGCGGTGTATCTGGCCAGACGTTCCGTGGCCTCGGCGGCCGACGGTGCCGCGCTCGCCGCCGCGCAGCATGTCGACGATGCCGCTATCTACACGGCGACCCAGGATTTCCAGCAACTGCCGCTTGCCGAGGTCACCGCCGCTGTCGCCGGATACCAGGCCGACGCTGATCCGTCCGGGCATACGCTGCTGACCGCGCAGCTGCTGAATCCGGCCACCGTCCGGGTGACCGGAACCCGGACGGTTGTCCTGCCGGTGGTGGCGCTCCTGGGCATCGGCCCGGTCACCGTCACGGCCAGCGCGGACGCCCAGTCGTTGGTACGCCCGCCCGGCGCCTGACGGCGTTCGGGACGCACCGGGGCTACCGGGACGCACCGCGGGGGAGCGCGGGGGGAGGGTCAGAACCAGCCGGCGGTGGCGGCGACGAGCCCGTCGAACTGATGGCCGGTGCGTCTGATGGCGAGCGTGGAGATGTCGCGTACCAGCCGGGCAACCCATTGGGCCGGTCGTTGCGCCGCCAGCGCGACCGCGCTGGACACATGCTGTTCCGCCTCGTCGGGGTCGGGGCGGTGGCGTGCCAGCGCGGTCCGCGCCTGTGCCATCTGGACAGCAATGATCATTCCGGTCTGCCCGCTGTCCGCGATCAGTGCGGCGGCCCGTTCGAGGTGGGGTTCGGCCTCGTCCGCGACACCGACGGTGGTCAATGCCTCGGCGCTGGCCAGAGCCAGGTCCGCTGGGGAATAGGTGGTGAGCGCGAATCCGGGCCGGCCCTGCGCGGATGGCTCCAGCTGTTCCATGATTTTCCAGGAGCGGGCGACGGCCTGCCGGACACCAGCGATATCTCCGAGGACCGCGTACGAGCCGGCCGAGACCTTGCCGGTCACCATGGCGCGGGCCGGGCTTGCGCCGGCGATCCGGTTGGCGGCCCCCGCGATCTGCAGCGCCACCGTCGGGCTGTGCTGGCGCACCACCCGAGCGCGTACCGCCAGCGCGCTGCCGGCAAGTGGGCCGTCGCCAGCGGCGCGTGCTACCGCCGCGGCCCGGTCGGCCAGCGAGACCGCGTCGCCGTGGCACCCCTGGTCATATGCGGCGTTTGCCATGGTCGCGGTCACGGCGGCATGCAGCCGCATCCAGTCCAGCGCGACCGAGCCCCGCAACCGTCGGGTACGGGGCACTGTCCGGGTGGTCTTTTCCAGCGGCGTCAGCATTGATACGGTGTCGGTCAGGTTAGCCGTCTCGTAGCTGATGAGTGTCTCTGCCAGGGTCCGGATACAGGCGTCATGCAGTTCGCCGGTATCGGTCGAGAGGTAGGTGCCGGCTGTTCTGTCGTTCACGGCTCACCAGCGCCCAGCAACGCCAAATCCGGCCGAACATGGAATGACACCCGCCTGTCACCACTTTCCTGGCCGAAGAGCCTACTGACAGTCAAGATAGTCGTTGGGCCGCGCTGACACCTCGGTAGCGAGGGCGTGCTGGATGTGCTTTAAGTCTCTCCACGTCAATTCTGGTCGGGTCCGATGTCCTGTTGACCTTGGAGGGATTTCCGGCCTGTAGCAGAGCCGCGCTCGGGTTTCGGGCCGGCGGGCCGTGTTTCTGCCAGCTGGCCGTCATTCGGCCGCCGTCCGGTTGCCGCATGCCGGTGCCGGTGCCGGCGGCTATGGCTAGGGCTAGGGCTAGGGCTATGACAGTGGCGGTGGCCGGGCTGCCCGCCGGGGACAATGCCGTCTACGGGCGGGTGAACCTCGAGCGATCGAACCGGGCGGGGGTACCGGTGGGACGACCGCGCGGCGGCGCGCTGGCGCGGGTGCCAATGTCGCCACGCCAAGATCGGAATCCGGCTGGGGGTGGTGCGTTCCCGCCGGTAAGATAGGTCTCATGGCCGCCGACCTCACAGAGGAGATCAAGACTCTCGACTCGACGCTCACCGGCATCGAAGCAGTTCTTGATCTTGAAAGTCTCCGGCGTCGCGCCGCTGATCTGGAGCGTGAGGCGGCGGATCCGGACCTGTGGAGCGACCAGAACAGAGCGCAGAGCGTCACCCGCCGGCTTTCGTCGGCGCGGGGGGACATCGCGCGCGTCGAAGCGCTGCGACGGCGCCTTGACGACATTCTCGCCGCTCTTGACCTTGATGATGACGACCTGCTGGCTGAGGCCGCGGCGGGCCTGCCAAAACTCACTCGTGACATCTCCGCGCTCGAGGTCCGCACGTTGCTGTCCGGTGAGTACGACGAGCGGGATGCGATCATTCAGCTGTCCGCCGGAGCCGGTGGCGTGGACGCCGCCGACTGGACCGCGATGTTGCTGCGCATGTACCTGCGCTGGGCCGAGCGGCACGGGTACAGCACCGAGGTGTTCGACACCTCTGAGGCGGAGGAGGCGGGCCTGAAGTCCGCCACGTTCCAGATCAAGGCGCCATACGCCTACGGGACGCTGCGCAGCGAGCACGGCGTCCACCGGCTGGTGCGGATCAGCCCCTTTGACAACCAGAACCGCCGTCAGACGTCGTTTGCGGGGGTCGAGGTGACGCCCGCCGTCGAGCAGGCCGACCACGTCGACATCGACGACAAGGAACTGCGGATCGACATCTTCCGCTCGTCGGGACCGGGCGGGCAGGGCGTCAACACCACCGACTCGGCGGTGCGGATCACCCACTTGCCGACGAACATCGTGGTGACCTGCCAGAACGAACGCAGCCAGCTACAGAACAAGGCCGCGGCCATGATGGTGCTCCAGGCCAAACTGCTGGAGCGCCGACGTGTGGAGGAGGCTGCCGAGAAGCAGCGGCTGACCGGCGGCCCACAGGATGTCTCCTTTGGCTCGCAGATCCGCAACTACGTGTTGCATCCGTATCAGATGGTGAAGGATCTGCGGACCGATGTGGAGACGTCCGGCACCGGAGCGGTGCTCGACGGCGATATCGACGACTTCATCGATGCTGAGATCCGCTGGCGGCGCACCGCCGAAGGCCCGGCCTGATCGTCGACGGTGGCCGATCGGCGCTCTCGCGCGGGGTACGGGGGCACCGGGCTCATGGCGTCTCTCGCGCGTCCGCGCCTCCCGAGGCAACCTTAGGACCATGGACAGTTCCGAGACAGGCCTGATGGCCGGCGCCACCGTGTGGGCGGTATCGCCGGATGCCGCCGTGCCCGCGCGGCCCGCCGCGGGCGGCTGGGTGGCGCTGGTCGGCGGTGGGCCGGGCCGTCCCGATCTGATCACTGTTCGAGGTATGGAGCTGCTGCGCCGGGCCGATGTGGTGGTCGTCGACCGCTTGGCTCCGCGGGCGCTGCTCGCCGACCTCGGGCCCGGCGTCGAGATCGTGGACGTGGGCAAGGAGGCGCACGGCCACAACATCACCCAGGATCAGATCAACCGTCTGATCGTGGATCGGGCCGGGCGGGGCCTCGGGGTGGTGCGGCTCAAGGGCGGCGATCCTTTCGTTTTCGGCCGTGGTGGTGAGGAAGCGCTGGCCTGTCGGGCCGCGGGGGTGCCCTGCGAGGTTGTGCCGGGTGTGACGAGCGCCGTGGCGGTACCGGCGTTGGCTGGTATTCCGGTCACCCACCGTGGGATCACCCAGGATGTCACGATCGTCTCCGGTCATCTCGACCCGTCCCATCCGGGTTCGACGGTCGACTGGAATGCCGTGGCGACCGGCGCTGGGACGATCGTCGTGTTGATGGGCGTCGGTGCGCTGGGGCAGATCACCGCGGAGCTGGTGAAGCGGGGCCGCGCGGGATCCACCCCGACGGCTGTGATCCATGGTGGCGGAAGCGCTGGTCAGAAGGTGGTCACTGGGCCGCTCGCGGACATCGCCGCGCTGGCCGATGACGCTCGTATCGGGCCGCCGTCCGTCATCGTCATCGGCGACGTGGTCGCGCTGCGGGAGATGCTGGCCTGACAGTTGTGGCCTGACAGCTGTGACCTGGCGGGTCGAACGGGGCTCGATACCTGTCCGGGCGCAGCGCAACCTATCCGTGCTGGACGGCGAGCAGGGTCAGTGCCAGGAGCACGGACACGATGACGATCAGCATCTGAGGTGTGATCGTGGTGGGGGAGTGGTGCATCGAGTCACGGGCCGATCGGCAGGACGGACACCGTGCCTCGGCGACCGGCCCGGCACATCGGGCGCATACCAGGTCCTCGCAGCACATGCCGTCGACCTCCCCGCGTCCGCTGCCAGCATCATCGCGCTTGCGCGCTGACCCGCACAATGTCTGACGGTCCAGAAAAGTTCCGCCACCGTTCAGCCGGCCACGCCCTCTGTCTACCCGCTGTTCCCCGCGCCACCCCTGTCTGCCTCGCGACGCCGCGCTGGCTGTCTGGTGATGCTCCTCGCGGTCGCTGGATGCCCGCGGGGCCGTGACCGCCGCGTTGTTGGCTAGCATCCACCGATGACCTAGAGTGTCTATTTGGATGCGAGGAGTGGTAAGCGTGATTCGCATGACTTCGGTGACCAAACGGTATCCAGCAGGTGCGCGTCCCGCGCTGGATGACGTGACCGTCGAGATCGCCGCGGGGGAGTTCGTCTTCCTGGTCGGTCCGTCGGGGTCGGGGAAGTCCACCTTGTTGCGGCTGCTGCTGCGGGAGGAACGGCCCACGGCCGGCGTGGTCGAGGTTGCCGGCCTGGATGTGAACCGGATCCCGGAGCGCCGGGTGCCGTTGCTGCGCCGGCGGGTGGCGTGCGTGTTCCAGGACTTCCGGTTGCTGCCCGACCGGACGGTCGCCGGCAACGTGGCCTTTGCCCTGGAGGTCACCGGTCGGCCGAGTCCGGTGGTACGCGCTGTCGTCCCCGCGATCGTCAGCTTGGTGGGGCTGGCTGGTAAAGAGGGTCGTTACCCCGACGAGCTCTCCGGCGGAGAGCAGCAACGGGTCGCGGTTGCCCGGGCCTTTGCCGGGCGTCCGCGCATCCTGCTGGCTGACGAACCAACCGGCAACCTGGACCCGGTCACGAGTTCCGGGATCATGAAGTTGCTGGATGCGATCAACCAGATCGGTACGACCGTTGTCGTGGCCACGCACAACGCCACTCTGGTGGACGCCATGCGTCACCGGGTCATCGAGCTCGAACACGGTGCCCTCGTGCGTGACCAGCTGCGGGGCGCCTACGGGCTGGCACTGTAAGTGATGGCCGTTGGTAGGTGGCTGGGTCAGATGCTCGTGATCGGTGTCAGCGGCTTGCGGCGCAACCTGTCGATGGCCCTCGGGGTGATCGTCACGGTGACGATCTGCCTCACGTTGCTCGGAGCCGGCCTGTTGCTGAGGGCACAGGCCCGGACCGTCGACAGGTTTTTCCTCGACCAGATCCAGGTTGTTATCGACCTCAACGACGGAGTCTCCAGCGCCGAACGTGCCGCGCTAGCGGCCGATCTGCGCGCTGACCCCCTGGTGCGGGCGGTCGTTTACGAGGACAAGGCGCGTGCGTTCGCGCGTTTCACCCGTGACTTCCGTAACTCGCCGGATGTCGTGAGCGGCGTGAGCGCGGCCGACCTGCCCGCGTCGTTCCGTCTCACGCTTGTTGACCCACGCCGCTCTGGCGAGATCGTTCTGGAGTACACCGGGAGGGGCGGCGTTGACCGGGTACGCGACCAGCGCGCGCTGGTCGCGCCGCTCTATCGCTTCCTGCGCGCGTTCGCGGTCGGCACCTTCGCGCTTGCCGCCGTTCAGGCTTTTGCCGCGGTGGTGCTGATCTATGCGATGATCCGCCTCTCCGCGCACGGGCGACGTAGGGAAACCGCGATCATGCGTCTGGTGGGGGCCACCAACGCGACGATCCGCGCGCCTTTCGTCATGGAGAGTGCGGTTACGGGCATGCTCGGCGGGATGTTCGCGGTGGTGATACTGATCGTGTGCAAGGTCTATTTTGTTGATCATAAGTTTGCCCGGCAGGCGATGTTCCCGCTCTTCGGCTGGGGCGCGGTGTGGGCCGTTGCCGTCGCTGTTCTCCTGATCGGCACCGTGACATCCGCGATCTTGGCTGCGGTCGCGCTGCGACGATACCTGCGGGTCTGACCCATCCGTTCCGGCCTGCCCGGCGGCCGGCGTAGCCTGGAGAGCCGGCGGCTACGTGACGTTGCCGCGCACGCGTGGCCGAGGTCCAGGTCCCCGGCCCGTTCGGCGGAATCTGTCTGGGACCTGCCTGGGACCTGCCTGGGATCTGCCTGGGACGTGAATGTGTATGGGGCTTGCGAGGAAGAGGGACACCAGAAGTGCCAAAGGAGACCGGTAGGAAGCTGGTCGCACAGAACCGGCGGGCCCGGCACGACTACACGATTCTCGACACCATCGAGGCTGGGCTGGTGCTCCAGGGCACCGAGGTGAAGTCGCTGCGGGCGGGCCGTGCGTCACTGGTGGACGCCTTCGCCCAGATCAACGACGGGGAAGCGTGGCTGCACGGTGTGCACATCCCTGAGTACACCGAGGGTACGTGGACGAACCACACCCCGCGCCGGCGCCGTAAGCTCCTGCTGCATCGTGATGAGATCGCTAAACTGGTCGGCAAGACGAAGGAGGGCGGCCTGACCATCGTCCCGCTGTCCATCTACTTCAAGGACGGCCGGGCAAAGGTGGAGGTCGCTCTCGCCCGCGGGCGCAAGACCTACGACAAGCGGCACGCGCTCGCCGAGCGGGACGCCTCCCGCGAGGTCTCCCGAGCGCTGGGCCGCCGGGCCAAGGGGCGGGAGGATTGACCCCTGCCGGCGTAGGCAGCGCACCGCCCATGCTGCGCCGGGCGCCGTCTGTCAGACCAGGGCGCCGTCTGTCAGACCAGGGCGCCGTCTGTCAGACCAGGGCGCCGTCCGTCAGACCGGGTCAGACCCGGGTGGCGGACGACCGGGACTCCATGGGAAGATAGGGCGCGCAGCCGGTGTTGGGCTGCGTGGGCGGTCGTTCGGGCACTCCTCACGTACGATCGGCAAGCGCTGGAAATGAGCCACAGTCAACACCGACAGAACATCAACACCGACAGAACGCGGGGGTGACCGGCTTCGACTCCGGACGTCGAGGCAGGGGAAGCGGGCCGAGGATGAGCGGTTATCTCGTTAACGATCCGCTCAAAGAAATAACTGCCAACAAGTCGCAGTCTGCTCCATCCCCTTACAGCCTCGCTGCCTAAGGGAATATAAGGAGCCGTCAGCCTGGGAGCTCCTCCGGCTCAGGGCCTGGCGTCGCTAGGAGGATCACCGTCTGACCCGGTCACGGGGTCGGATGGGACATCTCACAGTGACTGAGCCCACACTGGCATGCCTGTGTGATTGGTGGGGCTGAGAAACAAGTAGCAGGCTGCGCCCGGAGAAGTCCTGTTGCGGTGCCGGAGGACGCGGGTTCGATTCCCGCCACCTCCACATGATCGTCAGGGGTCTGTCCACTCGGAACAGGCCCCTGACCAGGAACGACACTCATCCCGACATCACACGTCGCACCCTCCATGATTTTTGTGGGCACCGGGTGGGCACGTCGCACCGTCCGCGGGATCGCCGTCGCGATCGTCTCCGCGGCCTTCTGCCCCGTTGAGCGCAACAGGTGCGCGTAGATGTTCCCGGTCACCGACGTTGACGAGTGGCCGAGACGCTTGGACACGATCGTGATGTCGACACCTTCGGCAAGCAGGATCGATGCCGACCCGTGACGTAGATCGTGTAGTCGCTTGGGGGAGAGCAGCTGCTCTCCGATCTCGTCCCCTACCGCCAGAGCCACCGGCAACGGCCAGGCCAGGTGCAGCAGCGATCGCGCACCCTGCCGGGTCGCGCCGCTCACCGTCACCTCCCCGATCGGCTCACGGTCCCGGTAGAGCGTCCAGGTGCCCTGTGCCGGCCGGTACCGCGTGCCAATGGTGAGCGTGGTCGCCCCGGCCGTCGCTGACACGCGGACGGTGCCGAGCAATCCCACACGGCGCGCGATGCGCTGCATCTGCCTGGTCAGGTACTCCGGGGCCAGGTGCCGCCCTGACGGATGCGTGAAGATCAGATTACGGAGCTGGACCGGAGCGCCATGCTCGTCGGGCAACACCCCGTTGTCCCACCCGTCACCGATCGCGGCACGCTCGTCATCCTGGCGGAGCCTGTGCGCGAGCAGGGAGCCCAGCGTCACCGAGTCCAGGTCGACGGTGCGACGGCCCGACCTCGTCTTGGGTGGCCACACGCCAAGCAATGTGCCACTGCGGACGATCTGCTGACGGATCATCAAGACGGATCTCGTCTCGTCCAATCCGGACCAGGTCGCCCCGCACACTTCGCCGCGACGTAGACCGTGAAGGGCGAGCAGCTCATACGCTGCCGACAACCGGTCGCCGGCAGCTTCATCCAGAAACCGGCCGACGTCTTCGGCTTCCCAGGGCTCGACTTCCGGCGATGGGTGCGACGCCAGCTCTACCCCGATCGCCGGATTGAAATCGATCATCCGGTGTCTCAGCGCGTCGTTCAGCGCGGTCCGCACCATTTCCAGTACGTCTTTCACCGTGGCTGGTCCGATCGGTCGGTGGCGAGCCTGTGACGCCTCCACTGCGCGCTTCAGTGCCGTGTCGATGTGATCGGCGCGCAGCCCCGTCAACGGTTGCTCGCCAAGAAACGGCTCTAGGTGAAGCCGGATGAATTGCTCGTAGCGCTTCCGGGTCGTCGGGCGCAGCGCATTCTTTCGCCCGTGCCAGTCCCACAGATAGGCGCTGACTGTCAGCGCGCCGACGTGCTGCTGACCAGCACGAACGCGCGCGACGGCTTTCTCTGCGGCCTCCTCGGCCTGCTTTGCGGTCGTGAAACCGGACCCGCGAAGGAACTCTTTGCCGACCAGTGCGACCAGCTCTCGGGGCACGCGGAGCCGGTAGGACCACACGCCATGGGTCCGCTTCGTCAGCTGCGGGCACTTCGCGCCGAGCTGCCGGCCGTTCTCGTCACGGCACCCGCAGCGTTTCTCCGTTTTGATTCTCATGGGTCGCCTACAGTCCTACGCCGGTCAGGGCGTTGTCGGTCCACTGATCCACGGCGCGGATGTAGCCCAGGACGACCGGGCTGGATGGCGACCAGGGCCATGCCGGGCGATCGTGGATACGGGTGCGCCTGCCCGGTAGGCGGCCGTGGCTGCACCACTGCGCAGGCTGTGTGCGGTGTAGGTCTCGGCACCCGGTAGCTCGGCGCGGATGGCCAGCCTGCGGACCGCCTCGTTGATCGCTGTGCCGCTCAGCCCGGCGGTGTGGATGAACTGATGCTGATCCACTCGGCGCAGGAGCGGTCCTTCCGTGATGTCGTGCTCACTGAGCAGCCGTCGCCATGCTCGGACGAGGCGGACTGGGTCCGTGTCCGCATGTTGACCAGGCGGGATGGCCACCGTGCGGCCAGCGGCATCCTGATCAGTCTTGGACTGCCGGATCGTGATGAGGAGGCCATCCTCGGTCTCGACAACGTCATCGAGGCGGAGCGCGGCGATCTCACTACGTCTGCCCATCAGGGCGAACCCGACGACCAGGAGGACACGGTCGCGCAGACCCGATGCTGTTCCCGGGTCGCAGATCTCGATCATCCTGCGCAGGATGTCCACGGTGATCGGTGGCGCCTGTTTCGCTCCCCGGCCTGATGCCGAGCGCTCCCGGCGGGCCGTGCGCAGGATCATCCGTGCCGCCGTGGTGTCCGGCTGTCCGGCATAGCCGGCCGCGCGGTGGGCGGTGCGGATCGCGGCCGTCGCCTGTTCGATGGTCGATGGAGATAGGCCATCATCGGCCATCGCCGTGACGTATTCGGCCAGCGATTCGGCTGTAGCAGGCAGTGCTGTCCGCTCGGTGGCTGCGCACCACTGCTCCCACTGCTCCCACTGGCGGGTGTAGGCCCGCCGGGTGTTCGCAGGGACGGCATCGGCCAAGCGGGATCGGGTCCGGTCGGACATGACCTGATCCTGCGCCACAATTGCCGTAGTTGTACTGTCACTCACTGCAATATTGACCATGGAAATCCCCCACTTCCAACCTGTGATAAGTCTGGGAAGAGACCGGTTACCTCGTTGAGCCCGACTCGCTCACGGGCGTGTGCATGAACCTGAACGTCGTCGCGCTTGTCTTCCGCTGCCGAATCGTCGGCGGCACCGCATCGACGAGCGACGAGACCTCCCGCCTGCGATGGATAAGCCCTGACGAGATCCGGGCCAGTATGGACGAGGCATACGCCGTCCGGCTTCTCGATGCCACCTGCACCGGCCCGCCCGCCGTCCGAGCGCATGACGGTAGAGCGCTGCTTCCTGCGTAGCGCTCTACCTGCTCCGGCCCGGGTGACCATGCCCCGGGCCGGGAGCTGGCCGCCACGCTGGGCTTGGACCTCCCGGAAGTCTGCGTACCTGAGCTACACGACGTGGGCGCAGGAATCCGGCATCAGAAAGCCCATGTCACGGATCACGTTCAACGAGGATGTCCGGAAGGTTCCGGGCATCGGCGAGACCACACGGAACGCATCGACGGATGGGCCGGCCTGACCCTCGCGGACTGAAGGAGAGGCACATGCCTGCCAAGAAGGCCCCGCTCACCCTGAACGAGCACCGCGCCATGGGGGACACTCTCATCGCTCGCTCGCGAGAGTTCGCCAACCTGTGGGTGTCGCTGTCGGGCCGTTACGGCACGACCCACAAGGCGCCGAAGGCCGCGAAGAGGGCGATGGACGCGGTGGACGAGCTGCGGAACCAGCTCGACTCCCAGCTTTGCCGCGACCTGCCGGACGACTTCGATCCGGCGATCTACTACGGCGCGCGGGAGTCGTCGGAAGACTGACCACGGCGCCAACAGAGCCCCGTCGACCTTCGGGTTGGCGGGGCTCCGTCGTGTCTCGGGTGGCGACCTGGTCAGTGCGCCGATGTCCACGTCGGGGGTAGGCCTGGCCCGGTGTCATGTCCGGGCCACCCCCACAGCGGACAGCATGCCGACCAGGCGCGGTACACTCCCACCGAGGGTGGGGGAAGGTGTCGAGCCGCCCCGCTGTGCGGATTCCGGCCGCAGGTTCACCCCCACGGGCCTTCACCCCACGCGAGTGGGGACGGCCGTTCTGACTGACCGGGCGCCGGTTCACCCCCACACAGGTGGGGAAGATCAGATCCGAGGAGCGATCGGAGGACGGTTCACCCCCACGGGTGGTGGGGACGTACGCAGGCTACCCCCGGGCTCCCACTCCCACGCGCCAGCACGCTCTCACACCCGGGGGGACGCTGAAAACGGGCTAGCGTCCACCCCGATACCCCTCTGACCTGCGGAAACGCAACGGGGTGGACGCTATGGACGCTGCAATACGTCCCCTCTTGTATCCGGCGGCATCCGCGTTGGCAATCTCTATACCGCGGTCCGCGACGCGGACCGCGGTAGGTGCCGCTCCGACGGTTGCCTCATCGATATCGATTCTTGATCCGACGCTCACGGCCTCAAGTCCAGCGGAGGCAGGGCATTGACGATGCACATCGTCTCAATGCTGACGGTAACAACGCGCTTGAGCAGATCAAAAATGTAACGAGGGTTGCCCACGTGTGCCGACCAGTCGTTGGGGTCGTTGCGGATGCCGCTGTCTTTATGGACGCTGATCTGGTAGCGATCCATGACCCATTCCACGGCGGAACGGGAGCCCAGCATGTACCCGTAAGCCTCGTCTGGAATGCCGGTCAGCGTGATGTGTGCGTTGTAGATAATGCGGCTACGATCCCTGCCGACTCCGAAGGCCATCTTCTGCACCCGGTACAGCGCCGGATCGTCCAGGTTGCCCCGGCGAATGTGCTCCTCCAGCGGATACGGCTGCACCGACTCGTAACCGAGGTGCAGTTCGGCCAGCCGTCGGCCCGCCTCGGCGAAACCGTGGAAGTCGACCACCTTGGGGATGCGCGGCAGCATCCGCTTCAGATCAGCGGCGAACTGCGTGCGGTAGACGGGGGAGTGGAGAAGGCCGTACACGTAGTAGAAAATATCGTCCTTATCGACGCCTGATCCGTAGGCATTACGGTAATCCGACAAAATTTTATCCGTGATATTATCGACGCGCTTGAATTCGTCGCCGTCGCCGCTGTCGCTTAACAGGTCGAGCTGACGAGCGTCCACCTCGGCCTTCTCGTAGGTGTATCGCGGGAAGAATTGGCCTCCTTTGCCAAACAGGTCGAGACATGGGATCTCGTCGACCATCAGCACGGCAAATTCGCCGTGGGCATGCAGTCCGTTCAGATAGAATCCTGAATTCCTGTGGTCGGATGTGGGGAACATCTTCGGCAGCTGGTAGATCATGTCGTTGAGTTGGCGGTCGAAGTATACGTGCTGCCTGGAAAACGGCCTGTAGATGCCGACTGTGCAGGCGGCGGGATAAAAAGAGTATTTGCGACCCTTTGTCAAATCGCTCTTAGTTCCACGGTTCCAGCTGATTTTTGTTGGGTCGAGGTCGATGAAATCGTCGACCTGTCGAGCTGGATCGGCGTTCGCATTGGTGCGACGCCACGCGTGGAAGGCGTCTACCTCACTGTTGTAAAAATTGATCATCCGTCGGACGTTCTGCCGCATCGCGTCAGCCGAGTAGTTGTAGACCCAGGCGTCCCGCCCAGTTGCCAGTCCGCGCGAATAGAGTCTAAAAACCGTCAAGGGCCGAGTGGTGCCCTTGACGTTCTTCTCGCCGAGGAGAGTAAACGCATCGAAGGCCGAGTGACGCTGGTTCACCCAGTCGCCCTCGACGTTCGGAGTGATCACCTGCCATTCAACCGAGTCGAGGTCACCCTTTGCCAGGATGTCGAGTTTCTGTTCGCGGGTGAGGCGGTCGCCGATGTCACGGTAGAAGATCCGGCAGCCGTGATTGGGATCAGCGGTCTTGACTAGCAGCAGGATGGCGACTGTGCTACGGCTACCCGCACCGAAGATCTTGCCGCCTTCCTTGAGGGAGAGCTCGCCTGCGGTGCGCTGGTTGCCGCGCAGGTTGTAGCAGTAGATGGTGCTGAACTCCTCGGCCAAGGTCAGGCGGAGACCGTCGGCGGTGTTGGAGTCGATGTAGCCGCCGTTGGAGACATAGCAGATCACACCCTCGCTGGTGATGCGGTCAGACGCCCAGCGGATGGCCCGTATGTAGCTGTCGTACAGGGAGTTCTTGTTCGTCGCCGTGGAGCGGGCCGCATAGGTGGTCTCGATGCGCCGGTCGAGGGTGGGGTAACGCTGGTTGGCATTGCCGTCGTTCTGGCTGGTCTGCCCCGCAGAGTACGGCGGGTTACCAATCACGACCCGGATGTCGAGTGATTTCTGCTGGCGGACCCGCTCGTTGTTCTCCGGGAACATGACGGCCTCAAGGGAGTTCACGTCCTCAGCCAACTGGAAGGTGTCGGTCAACACGATCCCGTCGAAGGGCACGTACCCTGCACCCCCGCCGCTGGTCTCCCACAGGTCGTGGAACGCGGCCTCGATGTTAACCGCGGCGATGTAGTAGGCCAACAATACGATCTCGTTGGCGTGCAGTTCGCTGGTGTACTTACGTAACAGGTCGTCCGGTGTGATCAACCCGCTCTGGAGCAGGCGCACGATGAAGGTACCGGTGCCGGTGAACGGGTCGATCACATGTACGCCCGGAGCCGACAAATCGGTGTCGAGATGCCGCCGTAACGCCTGGTCGGTAGCACGCAGGATGAAGTCGACGACCTCAACCGGAGTATAGACGATACCGAGCGATTCGGCGGTCTTCGGCAGGGCCGTCCTGAAGAATTTTTCGTACAGCTCCGTGATAACCCTCTGGCGCCCCTCGTGGTTATCAATGCCTTCTGCGCGCACACGCACCGACTCATAGAATCCGGCAAGTTTCCTGGCTTCCTCGCCGATCGCCTGGTCGTCTAGGGCGTCGAGCATGCGCTGCATTGCACGAGAGACCGGGTTCTGCTCGGAGAAGGCATAGTCTTTGAAGAGCGCGTCGAAGACGGGCTTGGTGATCAGGTGCTGCGCAAGCATGTCAATGGCGTCGGCGGTTGTTACGCCCGGGTTGATGCCGGCCCGCAACTCGTCGACGAATTTCCCGAACGCGGCTCTCTTCTCCGGGAGTTCGAGCGCGGTTTCGATGCGGGCGACGTGTCTCTCGGCGATCTGGGCGATGTCCTTGGCCCAGTCCTCCCAGTAGTGACGCTCGCCGACCTTAGTTACGATCTTTGCGTAGATGGCATCACGCCAGTCCTCGACGTCGAACGTCAGCTGCTGCGCGATCCGCGTCGTCGTCTTGCTGGGATCGGTGCTGCCGTCGCCACCGAGCGAGTCCTCCTCTGGGCCGGCATGGCCGACCATGATGTTGTTCGGGCGCTTACTGTTCAAATCCAGCTGGTTGACGGTCGCGTTGAAGCGGTCGTCATGGGCGCGCAGGGCCTGGAGTACCTGCCAGACCGTCTTGAAACGCCTGTTGTCGGCAAGGGCCTTCTCCGGTGCCATGTCTGCCGGGATGCCGACGGGCAGGATGATGTAGCCGTACTGTTTGCCTTCGGCCTTGCGCATGACGCGGCCGACGGATTGGACGACGTCGACCACGGAGTTGCGGGGGTGCAGGAAGAGCACGGCGTCCAGGTCGGGAACGTCCACGCCTTCAGAAAGGCAGCGGGCGTTCGAGAGGATGCGGGCGTGGTGCTCGCCCGGGTCCTGCTTGAGCCAGTCGAGCAGCTCGTTACGGCGAAGTGAGTTGAAGGTGCCATCGACGTGCCTGACCTCGCAGTGGAGGATGTCCTCGTTTGCGCTGTCATAGTCGCTGATGACCTTGCCGAACAGTTTAGTGATCTTCTGTGAGTCGGCGATGTTCTTGGCGAACGCGACCGCGCGCCTCATCGGCGCCTCGCCCGGTTGAAACCCGGTGCCGTCCGCGAATCCACCCGGTCGCTTCGCCAAGCCGTTCCAGCAGCCGACGATCTTCACGGCGTCGTCCAGCTGCGAGAGCTCGTTGTCCTCGTCGGCGAACTGCCGTTGGAGTGACGTGGCCACGTGCTTCTCATCAACGGTGAGAATGAGAACCTTGTAGTCGGTGAGCAGGCCCTGCGCTACTGCCTTGCCAAAACCGAGGCGGTGGAACTCCGGTCCGTACAGCGCCTCGTC
This sequence comes from Protofrankia sp. Cj5, assembly GCF_917627405.1. Lineage (NCBI taxonomy): Bacteria > Bacillati > Actinomycetota > Actinomycetes > Frankiales > Frankiaceae > Protofrankia > Protofrankia sp. Cj5. The sequence goes on along the minus strand of NZ_CAKJTO010000078.1, from coordinate 2,030 downwards.
ATCCATGGAGCATAAGACGGCTTCGTGCTGCCTGGCAGCGGTCTGGGTCGCGTCGTTGAACAGTCGCGGGGTAGCTGTCATATAGAGGCGGCGGATGGCCTTTATATAGCCGTTGTCGTGCACCTTGACAAAGTTTGACTCGTCCTGCCCCGCGAGGGTCACGCCGGTGGTCCGGTGCGCCTCGTCGCAGATCACCAAGTCGAACTCGGGGATCCCGTGCCGCTGCTGCGCGGCCGAAATCGTGCCGATCGACTGGTATGTGGAGAAAATGACGGTTAGTTGGGCGGCGCCGTCGGTGGCCGCCATCTGCTGCACCAGCCTGGCGGTGTCGGTCGTCGCCGGGAATGCCAGATCGTGAGCGCGGATGTCCTCGGTGTCGGCTCGTTTGGCCACCTTGCTGTCCGAGCACACGGCGAACGCCCGGAACGGCGTCTCACATTCCGACGTCCACTCCCGCAGCGTCTGCGACAGCAGGGAGATCGAAGGAACCAGAAATAATACCGTGGCGCCTCCACCGGTCTTCGCCTTCGCGACCGCCACATGTTCGGCGATCTTCAAGGAAGTGAAGGTCTTGCCAGTCCCACACGCCATGATTAGTTTTCCGCGGTGGTGGGTCGCGAACCCCGTGAGTACCGCGTCCACGGCCTGCCGTTGGTGATCTCTTAGCTTCTTTTTCGGCGCCAGGCGCGGCGCGTACACGCCGGGCTGGATCAGTTCCCATTCGACCTTGGACTCGGCGATGTTGGCCAGCCCGATTCGGGAGACCGGGATCGTCTGGTGTTCGAGTGCCTCCTCGGCGTTGCGGCCCCACCGGTCCGTGGTGGAGATGATGATGCGGCTCGTGAACGGGGACTTGCCGGAGGCGGTGAAGAACGAATCGATGTCGGATTTGGCCAGGTGGTGCTGGGGTTCGTAGAACTTGCACTGGATGGCGCAGTACTGGCCGGTCGCACGCTCTTGGGCCACGAGGTCGATGCCCGTGTCGCCCCGGCCGCGGTTACCCGGCCACTCCGGCCAGGTCCACACCTCGCTGTACTTCTCCGCATACAGGGGGTCGAGGGAGAGGTAGCGCACCATCAGGCGCTCGAACCGTTCGCCGCGTTCGTGGTTGGAGAGGGGCTGCTGCCTGATGGCATCAAGTACGTCATGAATCGTCGTCGTCACGGCAGGTTTCGTCCCCCGAATTATCCGCAGAGTTACCGAGTTATCCGGCGATCCTGCCATCCGGAGCACTCGGCCTATCGAGGGGGCACCCTTGGATGTTGATGCCAATAACGGATTTTTAGTTCAAACAACCATTATTGCCCTAATATGGACATCGCTATGCGGGGTGGCACGTGGGCGGTCTGTTGGCCATTACGGGCTCAACATGAGTTCAGGGTGCCGACTGCCGTAGACGGACACCAGCTGGAACCGGCTCCTCACGTAGAGACCCTGCTGGCCCTGTCCTCAGCCTGTCGTAGATCTGCGCGAAGCATCACCGCACCTCCAAAGCAGGCTTAGGACGGGGAACATCAGCCAGAGGGATCAGTGCGCCGAACGTCCACGCGGCTCCACAGCACAGACCCGTGTTCCAAGTGTTCCAATCGTTGCAGCGCAGGCACTTTTGAGCCCTGCCGTTTGGAACACCACTGTTCCAAGTGTTCCAACTGGGCCTATGTCCGGGGGATGAACCGGAACGTGATCCCCCCGCTGATGGCCTCGCTGACGGACTCCAGGCCCACAACCGGCGGGACGTACATTGCCAGCGCGCGGATCAGCTCGTCCGGGCCAACACCGACTTGGACGGTGAGTTCGACGCTGCCGTCCGCGGACATCACGATCCCGGCGGACCGCTACGAGCTCCTGTACGAGCTTCCCGCCGACTGAGATCTGACCCGGGGATGGCGCACGGCCCTGGCAGCCGCCATCCTGAAGGTCTCGCATTCCAGCTGGCCCGGGCGACCATGCCCCGGGCCGTTGTCATGTCCGACTCGGAAAGTTCCTGTGCTGCGACCCCCGCGATCGGTGGGTCGCCGCAGGGCGTGCAC
>NZ_CAKJTO010000077.1:0-26193 GCF_917627405.1 Protofrankia sp. Cj5 | reverse complement strand
CGACTCCGGGCTGGAGGTCACCGCCGGGGACTTCGTTCGCTGGATGCGCCAGCTCATCGACCTGCTCGACCAGATCGCCCAGGTCGCGCCGGATGGCTCGCGGGCCCGCCGCACGGCCCACGCCGCGCTCGACGCCGTCCGGCGCGGGGTTGTCGCCTACTCCATGATGCTGTGACCGGAAGACGCCGGTCGCTTCAGCACGGAATAGATCTCCGCACGGCCACCGCCAGGCCGCACGGCTGGACTCTGGTCACCCGTACCATCAGGAATTTCGAGCGCACCGGCACGCGCGTGCTACACCCGTTCACCGGTTGACTCCGCCGCGCCACACCGGCCTGCCTGCTGGCCGGCCCCAGATACGGTCGTCCGCCGATGAAGGGTACGAAGGGTACGGGTGACCGGTTGGTGCACTTGACCGGAAGCCGGAGGATCTGTTCTCCTCAACAGGCCCAGCCGATGCACCGGGCCCCAGCCGATGGACACGGAGGAAACCGGTGGGAGTGCCCCCTGACGCCATCTGTTCCCCACTCTCGGCCAGATCCCAGCATGACCTCACCCGTACGGAACCGTCGCGGCGGCCCCGCTTGCGGCGCTGAACGCCCGACCACACCGCCGAGCTGGCGGTGGTGAAGAGCCGATCTCCAGCCACACGTCGCGGGAGTACACATGTCCGGATGGGTCCGCGCCGCCGGTCTGCTGGCGGGCGCAGCGCTCGACGTCATCCTCGCCGACCCGGCGCGGATGCACCCGGTAGCCGCTTTCGGCACTGTTGCCGACCGTGCCGAACGGCTGCTCTACCACGACAACCGCGCCGCCGGTCTGGCCTACACATCCATGCTCGCCGGCGGCACGGTCGCGCTCGGCGCGCTGGCGCGGACCGGTATGGACCGGGCCGGCAGCCGACTGGGCTATCAGCGGGCAACCTCGTTGGCCTTGACCGCGGCGGCGACGTGGACGGTCCTCGGCGGCACGTCCCTGCGCCGCCATGGCCGCCGGCTCGGCAGCGACCTCGCCCACGGTGATGTGGCCGCGGCCCGGGACCGCCTACCGGCGCTGTGCGGTCGGGATCCCGCTGTGCTCGACACCGGCGGGCTTTCCCGGGCCGGCGTCGAGTCGCTGGCGGAGAACACCTCGGACGCGGTGGTCGGGCCCCTGCTGTGGGGAGCCCTCGGCGGCGTACCGGGCCTGCTCGGCTACCGGGCGATCAACACTTTGGACGCCATGGTCGGCTACCGCAGCAGCCGGCACGCCCGCTTCGGCTGGGCGTCGGCCCGGTTGGACGACCTCGCGAACCTCCTGCCGTCCCGGGTCGCCGGCCTCCTGGCATGCGCGTGCGCGCCGGTCGTCGGCGGCTCACCCGTCGACGCCTACTGGGTGATGCGCCGCGACGGCGCAAGCCATCCGAGCCCGAACGCCGGTCAGGTGGAGGCCGCGTTCGCCGGCGCGCTCGGGCTGCGCCTGGGCGGGACGTTGCGTTACCACCACGGGGTCGAACACCGGCCGGTCATGGGATACGGCCGGGCCGCCCAGCCCGCCGATCTGGAACGGGCCGCGGTCCTGTCCGCCGCGGTCAGCGCCAGCGCGCTGGCGCTGTCAGCGGGTGTCGCCGCGGCTGCCTCGGCGGCCCGCTCGGCAACGTGGTCAGCAGCCTGGTCAGCGTGGACGTCCAGCCGGGCGCGGCGGCGGAACGGGCGGTGAGCGGCGGCGCGTTGCTGATCGCCGGAACGGGATCGGACGCGGGCAAGAGCGTCGTCACCGCTGGGCTGTGCCGATGGCTGGCCAGGGAAGGGGTGCGGGTCGCGCCGTTCAAGGCCCAGAACATGGCACTGAACTCCGTCGTCACGACGGACGGCGCCGAGATCGGTCGTGCCCAGGCGATGCAGGCCGCCGCCGCCGGGGCCGAGCCGGAGGCGGCGATGAACCCGGTGCTACTCAAACCGGGCGGCGACCGGCACAGCCAGCTCATCGTGCTGGGCCGTCCCGTCGCCGAGGTGGACGCCCTGGGCTACCGTCCGCACAAGGCGCACCTGGCCACCGTTGTCGCGGACTGTCTGGCTGACCTGCGCGGCCGGTTCGACGCGGTGATCTGCGAGGGAGCCGGCTCACCCGCGGAGATCAACCTGCGGGACACCGACATCGCGAACATGGGGCTGGCCCGGGCCGCGGACCTGCCGGTGCTCGTCGTCGGCGACATCGACCGGGGCGGGGTGTTCGCCGCGCTGTTCGGCACCCTGGCGCTGCTCGACGCGGCCGACCAGGCACTGATCGCCGGATGGATCATCAACAAGTTCCGCGGTGACCCCCGGCTGCTCGATCCCGGTCTGCGCCAGCTCGAACAGCTCACCGGGCGCGCCGTGCACGGTGTGCTGCCGTGGCGCTCCGGCCTGTGGCTGGACGTCGAGGACTCTCTCGATCTTGCCTCCTACCCTGAAGGGCTCTCACCGGTCGGACCCTCAGCGATCGAGGAACTCCTGCGGGTAGCAGTGATCCGGCTGCCGCGACTGTCCAACATCACCGACATCGACGCGCTGCGGGCCGAGCCCGGCGTGGCCGTAGCCTTCGCCTCCCGGCCCGCGGACCTGATCGACGCCGATCTTGTGATCATCCCTGGGACTCGCGCGACCGTGGCGGACCTCGCCTGGCTGCGCCACGCTGGCCTGGACGCGGCATTGCGGGCCCGCGCGGCCGCTGGCCGGCCGGTGCTCGGGATCTGCGGCGGATACCAGATGCTCGGCCGTCGCATCGACGACCCGGTCGAGTCCGGTACCGGGGAGGTGGACGGCCTCGGTCTGCTCCCGGTGACTACCACCTTCGCCCCGGACAAGATACTCAGCCGGTGTGCCGGCACGACCAGCGAGGGGCTCGCGGTCACCGGCTACGAGATCCGCCACGGCCGGCCGGCCGTGGACGGCGGTGAACCGTTCGCCGCGGACGGTACCCGCGTGGGCGCGGTCGCCGGCACCAGCTGGCACGGACTGCTGGAGAACGACGCGTTCCGCCGGGCGTTGCTCGTCGACGCGGCCACCCGGTCCGGACGCTCCTTCACCCCGGCCTTCACCTGTTTCGCCGACGTCCGCCAGCGCCGGCTCGACGCGCTCGGCGATCTGATAGCCGACCATCTCGATACCGCAGCCGTCCGCGCGCTCCTCGACGGCGGTCCGCCGCCCGCACGTCCCTTCGTCCCGCCGGGAGCGCCCTGAGATGTGGATGTACGAGTCGCTGGCCGTCCCCTATGTCTTCGACCCCGCCACCGTCGACGGGCTTCAACAGACCTACCTGGGACTCGAGGGTGACCTTGCAGGCGGTGCGGGCTGACCGGTCAGATCACCGCCCGCGGTCCCTCGACCCGCCTAATAACGCCTAACGCCTAACGCCTAATGCGAGAGATGCGGATTGAGACGTGAGAACGGTCTGGCGTCAGGCGCTTCGTCACCGCTGATCCCGGCACGTGCGGCCAGGGCAACCGCCTCCTGCGCCGAATGGACGTCAAGCTTTCCGAGCAGATTCTGGATACGGGTACGCACCGTGTTGGCCGAGAGGAAAAGACGCCTGGCTATCGCGGTGCGGTCAAGTCCGTTCACCATGCACTGAAGGATCTCACGCTCACGGCTCGTGAGAGTCGAGATCTTTTCCTCCGCCGGGGAGGGCTGTGGGCGGGCCAGATCGGCGAGGACTGCCCCCAGCAGCGGCGGCGGAAACCAGCTCTCGCCGTTACGGGCACCCCGTAGGACCGACATCAGGTGTTGCAGACCAAGCCTTTTAGGCACCCATGAGGACACTCCGGCCCGTACCGCCTCGGTGGCCAGACGAGAATCATCAATGTCAGTCATGACGACGATTGGCAACCGGTCGGACCGTCGCAGCAGCAGCTCCCGGATAATGTCGACGCCATCTCCGCGGAGCAGCTCCGCGTCCAGCAACAGGATGTCCACATCGAGTATCCCCAACACCGTGGCTGCCGCCTCAACGGTGTGTACAGTTTTTACCACCTCGAAATCATGCTCGGCATGGAGTGCAACGGCGAGCGCGCCGCTGACAGCCCGCTGGGAATCGAGGATCAGTACCCGACTCGGTGTCATGCACAGTTGATACCCCAGGACCTTCTTCAGGTCATCCTCCAACCATCGGATGGCTACTACGCCGCGGATACCGCCATGCGTCAACGTGGCCGATCGATGACCTGGCCAGGTGGTGACACCGCCGGTGGGGAACGTGGTCAGTCGACGCGGTCCATGAGCCGTACCCGGACCGCCAATGCGGCGGCCTCCATCCGGCTGTGTACGCCGAGCTTGTTCAACACGTTCTGAATGTGCGAGCGCGCGGTATTGGCCGTGATACCGAGATCCTTGGCGAGAACCGCGGTGCTCTGCCCACGCCCGAGCCGGGCAAGCACCTCCCGCTCGCGGCTGGTCAGGAGATCGTCGACGACAGCCAGCTCACCGGAGCTGCGGGGGGCCCGCACGGCTCGCTCCACAACATCCGAATCGATCATTGCCTTACCTCTGCCGACTCGATCCGCGATAGCGATGATCCGTTCGATCTCCTGCGTCTTGGAGGCAAAGCCGCTCACCCCGGCGTCGATGGCCGCCCTGATCGACGCGGCGTCGGTAGAGCCGGTGACCAGTACCAGCCTGGTCTCCGGCGCCAGATCAGCAAGGGATTTGATCACGCCAAGGCCGTCGCCGTCCAGGAAACGCAGGTCCATCAGCCCAACATCGGGCCGGTGGAAACGGATCGCGGCCTCCGCATCAGCCGCGGTGAAGGCCAGCTCACAGACCGTCCACCCGCGCGCGGTCAACACAGCGCCCAGTGCCTCGACGAACATTTGATGATCGTCGCAGAGCACCACCCTCACGACATAGCCTGCTGGGTATGTGCCGCGGGCAACAGGAGCCGCAGGCGGGCACCGCCCAGTGGGCTCGAGTCGATTTCCACCCGCCCGTCGAATCTTTCGACCGTCTCCTGGACAATTTTCAGTCCCAAACCAGCGGAATTCGCTGGTTTACCGGCGAATCCGGCTCCGTCATCGTCGACTTCGACCGCCATCCATCCGTCATCCGCCATCGGCGTAGCCGTCAGCTCGACTCGGCCTGACGATCCGGCGGCCTGAGCGGCGTTGGCGACAAGATTGTCGACAACCCGCCGTAGCATGACCGGATCAGCCACCACCGGGGCGAGCGGGGCGGCAGTCCCCGGCCGGTGCCGGACCTGTGCCGGGACCGCTCGGTCCCAGTAGGCCCCTGCTTCCGCGAGCAGCTCGGAAAGGTCAACCAGCCGGATGCAGACGCCACCAGCGGCGCTGTCCACCAGCACCGCGAGCCGGTCCGCCTCCAGCAGCACCCGATCCAGCCAGCGTCGAACTTCCGTGCCGACGTCCGGATCGGTGAGCGCTGCCCACACCGCTGCCTCGATCGCGGCGATCGGCCGCCGAAGATCGTGGCACCACTCACCGAACTCACCAACCGGAGCCCGCTGTTGGTGCTGATGCTCTGGCGTTCTCGCGACGCTCGACTGATCGCGCTCGGCCCGCGCCATTGCCTCAGCCATCGTCCCCCCCGGCATGCGTCCCCTACGAGACCAGTCCCTACCCCCATACCCCGTCGGTATCCCGGCTACAGCGCGCGTGGGGCCATCATCATCGCTATGAGACACCGATTGGTGTATCAACAGAACACATGAATTATATCACGGTATGGATAAATTTAGCTGCGCGGACAACGGGGTCAACGATTATGTTCGTTAGTTGTGATTGCAGTGTTTAACGATTGACATATAATCTTGAGTGGCACCGGTGACCGCTGTTAACTTCTCACTCCGAGGGGGTGTGGGGTAGTTCAGATAAAAGAGGTGTAAAATTCCTGTTCCGCGGAACATGCCAGCTACAGTAGCTATACGCCACCTTCTGCCATCTCGATACATTTGCCTGACTGCAATGATCATTTTGGCAGGTATCGTACTTGTGGCCTGTCAGCCCCCGGCCGCACCTGACGCCACCCCAACATCAAAGTCTTCGCAACCCACAGCAAGGTCGGTCGCGATCCCCATCGCCCCCAGCGCTTCCGGTGTGACAATGCCACGAGGAGATCTTCCCGGCTGGAAACAGATTTTCACCGAAGATTTCGTCACCGATACGCCGGTCGGCAGTTTCCCGAGCGCGGCCCCGTATCAAGGCAGGTGGAATGCCTATCCGGACGGAACACTCGACACCGCGGGTAAAAACGGGGCAAAATCATATTATTATCCTAGTAAAGTGCTAAGTGTCCAGAATGGCGTTCTTGACTATAATCTACACACTGCGAATGGAACACCCATGGGTGCGGCACTCATTCCTGTACTGCCCGGCAGTTCCACAGCTTACCAAGGCCAGTTGTACGGTAAGTTCACCATCCGCTTCCGGGCGGATCCGCTCGTCGGTTTCAAGACCGCATGGCTCTTGTGGCCCGATAGCGGGGCATGGCCACGCGACGGAGAAATCGATTTTCCCGAAGGCGACCTGTCTGGAAGCATCAGCGCGTTCATGCATCGACAGGATGGAACCTCTGGCGGCGACCAGGAGGACTTCGGCACCACAACGACGTACACGGCATGGCATACCGCCAGCATTGAGTGGACCCCAAACAAAGTAGATTTCATCCTCGATGACCGGTCCATCGGTAGCTCGACCGGGAGGATACCCAACACGCCGATGCACTGGGTTATCCAGACCGAGTCATCTCTCGATCATTTCCCCGCGGCCAGTACGAGCGGGGCGGTGCAGATCGACTGGGTGGCGGTGTACTCGTACCTGCAGAAATGATCACTATCATGCATGTGATCGATCAATCGTATTCCACGATCACTCTTCGCTTGCCGTCTTTCAGGCTGATAATCAAACGGGTCACACTACGGATATTTCCGACAATCACGAAAGGTGGCCCGAGGTGTGGAAGTCATGGGCCGGTGGAATGCTAGACGAATGCAGCTAATATTTCGCCGAGCTGATGCAAGACCCCCCATTGAGCATATCGATACCGAAACCCCGGCCGTCATCCTCAAAATTCTCCCTGATCCGTTTTACCACGGCGGTCTCGGTGCGAGCAGGAGTCTCGGCCGCCTCGGGATACCCGTCTACAGCGTGCACGAGGACCGGTTGGCCCCCGCGGCCAGTTCGCGCTATCTGCATGGCCGCATGTTCTGGACTCCAGACCCTGACGACGCCGACCAGCTCAGGCAGGGTCTGTTGCGGCTGGCGGCCGACATCGGCCGTCCGGCCGTCCTTATTCCGGTCGACGACGCAAGTGCGGTGTTCGTCGCGGAACACGGCGATGAACTGCGGCCGTGGTTCATTTTTCCGGCTCCTCCGCACAATCTGCCGCGCCGGCTGGCAGACAAGTATCTGATGTACAGGATGTGCCGGGAACTCGGTGTCCCCTGCGCAACGGCCGCACTGCCCACCTCGCTCGCCGAGGCCCAGGACTTCGCGGCCCGAATCGGCCTGCCACTCGTCGCCAAACTCACCTGTCAATGGCGACGCGGCCACGCCGGGGCGCTGCGAAGCACGTCCGTGATTCATACCAGAGAAGAGCTCGTCGACTACTACGGTAGATGCGAGCAGGCAGAAGGCACGACGCTGCTCCTGCAGGAGTACATACCTGCCGGGCCAGGTGACGACTGGTTCTTTCATGGCTACTGTGATTCTCGTTCGACCTGCCGGCCGGCCTTCACTGGAATCAAAGAACGATCTTACCCGCCGCACTTCGGAGTGACGTGTCTGGGCCGGTCGGTGGAGAACGAGAGGCTGTGTCGGCAGATCGAGGAGCTGCTGACACGCTTGTCCTTCCACGGAATCCTGGATATTGATCTTCGCTGGGACGCCCGCGACGACCAGTACAAACTGCTCGATTTCAATCCGAGGCTCGGCGCCCAGTTCCGATTGTTCGAGAACACAGCCGGCATCGACCTGGCGCGTGCCGCATATCTTGATCTGACTGGCCAGGCGATACCGGCCGGCGTACCGGTCGCCGGGCGCGGTTTCGTGGTCGAAATCCTCGACCCGATTGCGGCGCTCGGATACCGCCGACGTGGTGAGCTGGATGTCCGGTCATGGGCGACATCGCTGCACGGAGTCACAGAGAAGGCCTGGTTCGCCGCGGACGATCTGGCGCCCTTCGGGCTTGTCTGTCTACGGATGGGCTGGCACGGGGTACATCGCCAGATCAACCGGATCAGTCGGGATGCCGTCCGACCGCGCTATTTGGAGCCTCGCTACCGACCGGGGCGTGCACCACGAGGGGCTCAGCCGGAACAAGACGAAAGGCCCTGATCGGAGAGGAAGACCGCTGTTCGCCAGGTTCGGTCAGCAGCACCGCGGTGGCGACGATCGCCTGCACCGCCAACCATGCGGCACCGACGCCGACCACTCCGTACAGGTGTCCGAGTAGTACAGCGCCAGCGGGCACCAGGAGGGCGATGCTCAGATGGACGCCCACGATTCGGCGAATTCGGCGCTGCGCACGCGCTGTGCTGACACCCAATATCACGATTGTCGCGGGCAGCGGGCCGAGCAGCAGCAGCCGGAACACAGCGGTGGCGTCTTCCTGGTAGCCGGCGCCGAAGATACGCAACAGCAAAGGTGCTCCGATCTCAGCGGCCAGAACAATAGCAGCGACACCGAGCAGCGCACGCCGACGCAGTTCGCGGTGCATGGTAACGACGTCGGCCTCAGCTTGGGCGCCCTCCACGATCAGCGACAAACCAAATCCGAAAATCAGTGCTTCGAGTGCCTGCATGATCATCCAAGAAAGCGCGAATGGCGCACCCGCTGCTGGACCGACCATTACCACGACCAGGAGGGGAACGAGCGTCACACCGACCCGTTCGAAGATCATAGTAATACCTTCGCCGGCGAGAAAACGTCTGAAGTTGCGTGGGCTGGTGTCGGGAGCCGGCGTGGTACCAGTCGGAAGAAAGTGGCGGAAAAGCAACCAGGAAACCGCGACGACCGCGATGCCGGCCGGTATGATCCATGCCCCGCAGAGCGCCAGCACCGACCCGCCTCCGAAGGCCAGGAGTAACAGGAATTTGATGACGTTGAAGACGATGTTCTCCATCGGGACCCAGGACGCCCGTCGGAGTGCGGCCAGGACGGAATCCTGCATGACGAATAGTGTCCAGACACCGACCGAGAGGGCAAAACCCACCACCATGCCGATATGGGCGAGTATCTCGAAGGCAGGGCTTATGCGGGGCGCCACCAGGGCAAAACCCGCGCCTAGCAGGACGCTTAGACAGACCGATCCGAGGTAACTGCCCAGCACGATCCTGAATCGATGATAGCCGGCTCTGGGGAGAAATGCTGTCAGCGCGTTCCCGAGATTGAGCTGGCCGATCAGAGAAAGCGCCGTCATCGCCGACACCAGAGCCGTCGCCTCTCCCACGGACGCCCGCCTTGCGGTATGGGCCGCCAGCGCCCAGTAGCCGGCACCGAGCAATGCCGACAAGCCCGCGCTGCAGGCGAGCGCCAGTCCGTTGCGGTACAACGGACTGCGCGGTCCGCCCGTCACGACGCTCGTCCCGGGCTGCCATCTGCCGGTTTCGCGGCCGGCAGTGATGTGGAGCCCGGTGATGCAGGTATCGGACGCAACGCATAGATGCGGGTGTCCGGTCCGACATAGAAGGGCGTGAAGAAGCCCGACTCCGCTATCGCGTGTTCCAACGATACGACGGCACCCGGTGGAGTGAGCTGGAACACCCGGGCGAACTCCTCCGTGCTGGGAGCGAAAACCAGATAACCGGACGGCGCGTAGGCATGCATTGCCGCGACGACATCGTCGATGTCAGCGGCCCCGAGCGGCCGATGTTGGAATTTCTCGCGTCGGAGAAGGGACTCATCAAGGAAGAGATTGTAGTTGGCGCTGGACCGCACCGGCGCGTTGGAAGCGATATTCATGATCACCGAACCGGGTTGGCCGTGCGTATACAGATAATGAGTGGCCGCGAGCTGGTCATGCGTCATAAAATTGATCTCGTCCTGACCGAAGTAGGCAGGAACGAACAGCGCGGCGCAGGTTAGCAACGTAGCGGCCACCAGTAAATATCTACCGGCAACACGAAGGTAGCGCCGGGATCCGCGCACAGCCGGCAGAACGCCGGACGGAGCGGTGGTACAGGCTACCGCGCCGAGTATCGCGCACCATGGCAGCGCAAACAGGACCACCCGTAGAATTGCCTCACCACCGTAGCTTTGTCCGAAGATCAGAAAAGCCGGTGTAGTGGCCAGCAGAAACAGTGCCACCGCCCTGCCGTCACTCCTGCGGAGCAGACGGATGGCACCGGACACCGCCATGAGCGCAAGCACCAGCACAAGCACCCTGCAGCAGATGATATTGACTGTCTTACCCAGTAGCATAGCCGTGTTCGGCGCGACCGTCTCGCTGTTGGCCAGCGGGTTGAGGTCAGTGAACAGACCGTACCGTTGATTGACATAGCTGAGATGCGGAAGCAGGAAAGCAACCATGATCAACAGGAAGGCAGCTACAAGCCATCGGGGTCGAAGCATCCCGAGTAGCACCAGAACGCCCGCCTGAACCGCAAGAATATATGGCGTGAGTTGATGAGAGGCGACAATAGCGAAATCCAGGAACAGCAATATGGCAATCGCCGTCGATCGCGGCCAGACCGCCTTGGTTGGCGCAGGCCACATCGATACCGGCCGGCGGGTGCACCGGTGTATGCAGCGGCTCACCCGGCTGCCCAGCACACTGTGGTGGGTTCCGCTGAACTGCCAGACGAGAATCAACATGAGCCCGAGGGTGAGCGTGTAGCCGAACGCCTGGGGAGCGAAGTAGCTCTGCCCCACCCAGTTCGTCACGACAAAGATCGTCGCTGCTGTCCAGGCGATCCGGTTGTCGTGTAGCAGCACCCGGGCAATGGCGATGACGAGAACCACGTTGACAAGAGTGAAGAACAGTTCTGCCCAGGCCGCGTAAGATGTCGGATCCGGCCTGTCGCCGAGCACGGAGAAAAATCCCGCGGTCGCAAAGAAGCCGGGCCAACGATGGTAGATATCGATGTTCCAGTCCACCGAGCCGTGCAACTCTATGTAGCGAATGACCCCGATGTGCTTATAGGTCCATGCGTATCGAGGCTCATCGACGATGAGTGGAATCGTGCCGTACAGTGCAGTGGCGAGCGCAACCAGGTACCCGCCGGCCACAGTCCCGGACATCCACCGCCGGCACAGGTTCGCGGCGGCACCGACAAGCAGCACCGCCAATCCTGTGTACCACAGCAGCCCCAGGCGCGGCGAAAGTCCGTAATCATCAAGGTCATAGGTAGAGATCGAAGGAAGCGAGGCGGCCCACAGACCGGTACCCGCCAAGAGCGGACCGACAGCGGCGATACAGCGCGCGATCTGGCGCGCCGATGATTCGCCGGGGCCCCGCTCACCTTGACTTCCGGTGGGTCGAAGCGGTGACGCGGCTTCGACGACCGCCGGTACAATCCGCTCCTGCGAGGAGTGTCCGCCAAGTCTGGATGCCGTTGTCATCAGTTCTCCGCCGTTCGCGATCTTTGCCCGCAGGTATGCGCCTGCTTCAGCCGCATATAAAGATCAACAATGAGTGCCGCTATGGACGCCGCAGCGAGAACGGCTCCCAGCACCATCGGATGCCACAGTCCTGACCACAGCATCACCAAACTTGCCCCGGCATCCACCGCCATGCTGAGCACTATTGCGAGCCCCAGCCAGGTAAGCGGATCAGGTGTGTCAAGCCGAGTGAGCACGGCGGCGCCGGGCAGGAGCAGCAATGCCAGCAGCACCAGGACAGGCCGGGCCGGCCCGCTCGGCGCAACCACAGCGATCCCGGCTATCACGGCGAGCGCAAGCAGCGCCAGGTCTTTTGCGATCGCCGGCCCCGGTACACGACATTGAAAGGCGTTGATCAAAATACCGACTCCCGGAAAGTAGGAACCATGTCATTCCGTCTTGGCCAGACATGTTCGTGAATGCAACCGGCGAAGGTGCATGACGCCCGCCGGGAGCCGCAGAATCAGTCGTCCACTGATACGGGGATTCAGCAGATATTTCGTCAGATAGGCGGAGAGGCCGCAGCCGTAGCCGAACATCTGCCGCCGAAGAGCCGGAAAATCTCCCCGGTGGTGGTGCCAGGACACGGCAGCCGGTTCATAGGCGATGACATGGCCCGCAAGCAGAATCCGGACGAGGAGATCGAGATCTTCACCGCCGCGACTGGGTGTACCCACCCCGAGCGCGTTGTCGAATCCGCCAAGCTCCCGCAGCAACGTGGTGCGGACGGCGACCAACGCACCGAACGAGCCGGCCGCAAAAGGATGAAGAGGCCCTGAGTGAGTGGCTAGCTTACCGTCGAAGAGCCGTGGCTCGCACCGTGTCGACCACGCCACCCGGGCATCGAAGTACTGTTCGGCCGCACTATCCAGGTTTGCCGCCGCCACCAGACCCGTCACACAGGCCACGGTGTCCCGTCGGGAAAAGCCGCGAAGAATTCCGTTGAGCCAACCCGGATCGACCTCGACATCATCGTCGGTAAAAGCCGTCACCAGACCAGTGGCAGCCGCAATCCCAGCATTACGGGCAAACGACAGCCCCGCGCGATTTTCCCGCACATAGCGAAATCGACTGTCATCTCCAACTATCTTCTGAAAAACACGAGCAGCGCCGTCATCGCTCGGCGCGTTGTCAACGATGACAGCCTCGAGATGCGGATGCAGAAGATTTTTCAGAGAATGCAGACAAATAAGTAAGGAATCTGGCCTGTCACGAGTACATACGATGATACTTATCAGTCTATCTGGATATACAGCAGTATCTCGGCCAGACCGAATACCGTTATCGACACAGGCGCCACGCACCTTGGGGGACACATTCCGGGATGGCCGCGGTTCGCCCTCTGCCGTGGGCCAGTCAACGGCGGCGAGCCTAACCTCGCTGAGACCATGGCGCAGGTCCTGCATAGCAGACAGGCCGTCAGCGGCGAGATGGCGCCGCACCCGGCCGACGAGTTCCGTATCGTTGTCGGCGGCGGCCAGGACCCGGGCCTGTTCCAGTCCGACCAGCCCGATATCGACAAAAACATAGCCGACTGCCTCACCATGTATGCGCAGCAGGATCCGTGCCTGCGTATACGGGGAGCCGTCGCCATGCTGGGGATGTCTTGGCAACACATCGGGTGCCGAGAGCTCAAGCTGTCCGCACCAGATGGCGGTAGTCTTTTGCAGGCGCTCCTCTTCTCGGCCGAGGGTAGTGACAGCCCGGTGGAGAAATTCCGACCCAGGCCATTCCCGAGACCATGCTGACACTGGCGGCAGTTTGCTTGTTCCTTTGTCGGACCGCGACGCTGATCTGCGTGGATGGCGTATCCGCCACCGGCCTACCAGGTACGCACCCGGCCCGGCGATGTAACCAGCGGCCTCGGACAACAACAGACGGCGGCGTATGGTTGCGGGCAGCTCGGGGCGGGCCCGATAAGGTTGATCGGGCCTGTTCACCGATGGGTTCCAGCGATCAGAGCGGTCCGGCCACGGCGCACAAGGCGAAACGCACTGGTACGTAGCAGCTCATGTCGGGGAGGTATTTTTCCATGACCGTTCAGCAATTTTTGAAAATCCTCCTTCGAGGCACTCGGTCTAACTGTCAGACGAGAGATTTCATATCGATCGTCAGTAGGACAGGACATCGCGTTCTTCACGGCGCAGGCCGATTCGTAGCCAGCTCTTATAACGGCCGCGCGGACGGTCCTGTCAAAGTTTCCATGCGGATATGCGAAGGACCGACAAGGAATGCCTGTAAGAGCGGAAAGGTCCGCCCCAGAACCGGCTACCTCCTGCTCAAGTTGTGCCTTGGAAATTTCATCAAGCCGACAATGGGTACGGCTGTGCGCACCGATTTCGGCGCCGATCTCAACGATCTCGCGCAGGTCTCGGGCGGTCAACATACCGTCACATCCGATCCACGATGTGGTCAGGAAGACGGTAGCCGCCAAGCCCTTGTCCGCCAGCTGGCGGACGGCTTCGATGTTGTCCCCGAAACCGTCGTCAAGTGTCACGACAAGCACCTGGTCGGGCAGGTTACCGGCCGCCAGCAGCAGAGCGAAATCCGCCACGGTCAGAGCAGTCCGACCAGAATCAGCCATCATGGAGACATCTTGTGCGAAACGTCGTGGGGACACCGTCCACCGAGCCATTCCTGGTGGCGGGTCATCGGTCACTGAATGGTAAAGTAGGATGGGTATCATGGTGCCTCCCGGCAGCCCTTCCAGACAGCTGAGCACGGTGGACGCGTCAAGATGTCAGCCGGCCATCACAGCCGAGACCACGAAATTGCTTCGCCGGACCAGATAACCGGTACTTGTGATGATGAAACCCAGCACCAGCGCACCAGCGCGCGGCCACCGGTCGACGCTGCGCAGATTACCGGCAATCGCGCGGGGCAGGGTGTGTCGCACATACCGACGTTCAGCAGCTAGAGCCACCTGAGTGCCGACCAGGTGGGCAACAAGCGCCGTGGATGTCCCTTCCGCATAGCAGCGGCGGCGAAAATACGCGAACGATACCCGTTCTGTAGTGACACGGTGCTCGACGACCGCCATCGGTTCATACATAATCTTGGCCGCTGGCAATACTCGGCGAAGTCGGATAAAAAATTCGGTCTCGTCGCAGCCGGACGTGTCGGCACTGACCCGACCGACGCCCTCGGTAAAGCCACCAGCCCGAGTGAACGCGGACTTTCGCACCGACATAGCCGCGCCGATCGGATTACGTACCTGCTCGCGAGCTGTCGGCATCCCCGCATAGCTGCAGCCCACCACCCAGTCGAACTCGGGTGGAAACCAGCCAGGGCGGTCAGTCGGCCAGTCGGCGACAACGAGACCACCGACACCCTGCACCGCCTGGTCCGCGTACGGGGCAAGCAGGCGTTCAAGCCACTCCTGACGTGCCCGAGCATCGTCATCGAGAAATACCACGACATCCCCGGAAGCCAGTTGAACGCCTGTATTTCGTGCACCGCTGAGCCCCCGCGCGCCACGGCTGGCCACTACCATTACATCCCCGAAGAAATTCCGTGCGCGCTGGAACAGCTCATCGTTGTGGTCAACGACAATGATGAGCTCCGCCGGCTGGCGGCATTGGTTCTGGATGCTGTCAACCGCGGCGATGATGTCGTCCCAACGCCGCTCGGTGAAGATACAGATGACAACCGAGACGGTGAGTGTCATCTGTCGGTGCCATATAGCGTGAGCAGGGACAGCGGTGGGCAGCTCCGACTGGAGATCGTTCACGAATCCCTTCCTTTCAGCAAATTCGAGTCGAAGGGTCGGTAAATCACGCAGCTTCCGCAGTACGGTGCTCACCGCGGAAGCTGTCCGACGACCTCACGTTGTCCTGCCGAGCGGATCTTCCGAGTACCATCAGCGCAGACCCGGCGGTATCGCGATACACCACGCCGGGTAGTGTGATGATGCTCTTGACAACTCGTCTCAAAAGTTGATCCGTCCACTCCGGTGAACTGTTTCGGACCGATCCGTAGCGCTGCAGTTGGTAGCATTTCTGATCGCGCTCGCCAGCTGCCAGACCGCCCCCATTCCTTTATGATCACAAACAAAACACGAAGGCCATCGGAAATCGGGTTGAGTTTGCTTGTGCCATGCATCCGCGGGTACTCGAAGCTGGGCACCTCGACAATACGAAGGCCGGCTCGGGCGGTCCGGATGTTAATCAACGTCTCCACCTCGAAGCCATCTCCCCAGCAGTGCTTTTGACCGCGACCACTAGGGTCAAGATCAAATACTGGTATACACCGCCGCCAGAACGCGTTGTAGCCATAACATAGATCGGTGAAGCGAGCCTGGACCAAAGCATTAGCCAACGCATTGAGACATCGGTTTCCCAGCCGACGCAGCGGCGTAATGTCGCTGCTTCCGGCGAGGGGGAGAAAACGTGATCCTCTAGCAAAATCGGCACCAGCAGTGAGCGCCCGCATAAATTGGGGGATCTCGGCTGGGTCGGCCGACCCATCTGCGTCAAGCATCACGATGATATCGCCCGTCGCCGCCGCACAGCCACACGCCACGGCGTTTCCCTTGCCACTGCGGGTCTGATGCACGATGACGGCGTCTGGTCGCAATGAGCGAGCGACATCAACAGTTCCGTCACTGGAACGGCCATCGACGACGACGATCTCGGCATCATCGGGCAGGCGTGGGAAGACGTACGGCAAATTTTCCGCTTCATTGAGGGTCGGAATGACCACGCTGACGGTGGGTGAACTGTCAGGCCGAGCCGATTCGGGCATCTCTGTTAATTCCTCCTAGCGAACATGACGAAAAATTGCTTACCGACAGAGGTTGACATGAAAATCTGTGCCACCCTTGTTCATGGCATAAACCGATAGGCTACTACCCGCCCAAAACCTCGATATGATAACTCGTTGGATTTTTCCCATGAGCTGGACAGAGAATCCAGAACATCTTCATGGAGAGGCTTGCTGTAAATAATCCAGGCAGCCCGCGGGCGGATGGCGACGGAATGTTCGATATTGGCAACCACCAGCTTGAGGATATCCGCGTCAAAAGGATTGAAGAAAAAGAACACACAATCTTCCGGTTGAATTTCGTAGCGCGTAGCGTCGATGCACAGAATATGCATGTCAAAATTATTTCCTCGACGCTTCTGGTAAGCTTTTATATTTCTTTCACTAAGTTCACAAAATTCCTTCGTAAATTCAACGCCGACAGCTCTCTTAAAACCAAACTCGGCAGCCAGAAGAAGCGTCCTTGCATTTCCTGAGCCAAAGTCAATGAACGCACCACGCGCTGGGATTCGAAGCTTTTTTAGCGTAGCATAAAATGGCCCGATTGGCATCGGAACAAGATCGTGTCCAGTTTCTCTGTCTCCTGCGATCGTCAGATCATCCGCTAGAGCGACGCGCATCGACGTTCGGGTGCCGTGCCGTTTGTCAAACAAAAACCCCCGCGCGTATCTCGCACCGGCGATCAGGACAAAAAAAATTCCGTCCTTATGGAGCGTACGTTTGAAAATCTCATACTTTGAGAGCGCGGTCAGCCTGCTATCAGCGGTCATAAATCATCCTTCCGTCCTGATTGCGACGCACGACCGGCTGCGGGCGGGAGCACCGGGCCACCGCGGCTCGTCCGCAGCATGCCAATGGGTCATTTCTTCGGTTGCAATCGACCGTATGTCGCCAGCTGTGCGAGGCGTCCCCACGGGGGCAGTAACTTGCCTACGCCGAACGCGGGTCACGGTGGGTTGCCGTCACGATCCGAAAGCGGAAATATCGACTGGCCGGTATGACCGCCGGTCTCTTCGGCCGCGGATTGCCGCCGAACGCGATGGATCCGGACGTGTCGGGTGCACAGGCCGGGCTCAAGCGAAGGCGGGCCCGCGGGTGGGTCGGTGTGTCATGCTGGGGAGCGCGACGGCAGTGGAGGAAGCCGGTGGGAGTCCGGCGCGGTCCCGCCACTGTCACCGGGGAGCAACCTCTCACCGTACGTCACGGCCGCGACAGCGGTTGGAAGGCCGAGAGGAAGCGCTGATCCGGAAGTCAGGATACTCCGGCCGTCCGCACCGTTACCGAGGGCGAGGAAACCCGAGGGGGGAGTGTGGTATGCCCACGCACGCTTATGACCCGGTGATCAGCACACGACTCGGTGCACGATCCGGCGCACCGCGGCACCGGGCACCATGACGGCCTACCCACTGTCCGCGGTTGTGGGCATGGACGACCTGCGGCTCGCGCTCCTGCTCAACGCGGTGTCACCAGCGATCGGCGGAGTGCTCGTCCGCGGGGAGAAGGGCACCGCCAAGTCCACAGCGGTACGGGGTCTTGCCGTGCTGCTCCCGCCCGTGAACGTGGTGACCGGCTGCCGGTTCTCCTGCGACCCGGGCGCGCCCGAGCCCGACTGCCCCGACGGGCCGCATCCACCTGAGGCCCGGCCGACCACCCGTGCGGCACGTCTGGTGGAGCTGCCGGTCGGCGCCTCCGAGGACAGGGTCACCGGGGCGATCGACCTCGACCGGGCGCTCGCCGAAGGCGTCACCGCGCTGCGCCCCGGGCTGCTCGCCGCCGCCCATCGGGGCGTGCTCTACGTCGACGAGGTCAACCTCCTGCACGACCATCTCGTCGACCTCCTGTTGGACGCGGCCGCGCTCGGCGTGGCCCACGTCGAACGCGACGGGGTGTCCGTTCGCCATGCCGCCCGCTTTCTGCTGGTCGGGACGATGAACCCCGAGGAGGGGGAGCTGCGCCCACAGCTGCTGGACCGCTTCGGGCTGACCGTCGAGGTAGCCGCCAGCCGCCAGCCACAGGTGCGGGCCGACGTGGTGCGCCGCCGGCTGGCCTACGACGCCGACCCGGCCGCTTTCGCCGCCAGGTGGATCGATGAGGAGGCCACACTCGCGGCAAAAATCCTCACCGCTCGTGAACGGCTACCTGGTGTCGGGCTGCCCGATCCCGTCCTGCGTCAGGTCACCGCGGTCTGCGCCGCGTTCGACGTGGACGGCATGCGCGCGGACGTGGTCGTGGCCCGCACCGCGATGGCGCTGGCCGCGTGGGAGGGCCGGGTGACCGTCGACACCGACGACGTCCGCCGCGCCGCCCTCCTGGCACTGCCGCACCGGTGCCGCCGCGGCCCGTTCGACGCGCCCGGCCTGGATGAGGAAACCCTCGTCCAGGCGTTGGACGAGGCCTGCGAGGACAAGGCGCGTGCCAAGGACGATGCGCGGGCGCACGCCGGAGCGCCACCCGCCGACCCAGGCACAGATCCAGACCCGGCCCCGCCCACCGGCGGCGGGGGAGACGGCGGTCGCGGAGGCGGCGGCAGGGGGCCGGCACCGAGCGGGCCGGGAACGACAGCGGAACAGGCGGCCGGAGCGGACGTCGTCCCATCCCCGCGTCCCGCGGAAGGCAGCGGCGCCGGAGGTGGGGATGGGGAACGCGGGGATGGGGGCCCCAGCGGGCCCGAACCCGGCGGTGGCGCGGCGCGGGCGCACCGTCGCGCCGGCAGTCCTGGCCCGTTGTTTCGCCCGCGCCGCCTGGAGGTCCCCGGCACCGGGACGCTTGCGGGCGCGGCCGGCCGGCGCGCACGCGCCCGTACCTCCCGCGGTGCGGTCGTCACCGCTTCCCCGGACGCGCCCGGCCTGCACCTGCCGGCAACCCTGCGAGCGGCCGCGCCCTGGCAGCACGCTCGTGGACGTACCGGCCCAGGGCTCGTGCTGTGTCCCGCTGACCGGCGCGGGGCGGTCCGCCAGGGACGCGAGGGCAATCTCGTCCTGTTCGTGGTGGACGCCAGCGGTTCGATGGCCGCCCGTGCCCGGATGCGTACGGTCACCGGCGCCGTGCTGTCCCTGTTGCTGGACGCCTATCAGCGTCGCGACCGGATCGGAATGATCATATTTAGGGGTTCCCGCGCCGATCTCGTCCTTCCCCCGACGTCCAGCGTGGAGGTCGGCGCGGCACGGCTCGCGTCCCTGCCGACCGGCGGTCGTACCCCGCTCACGGCCGGGCTTACCCGTGCGGGCGAGCTCCTCGCTACCGAACGCCGCCGTGACCCGCACCGGCGGCCGTTGTTGATCGTCGTCACCGACGGCCGTGCCACCGCGGGCCCGGATCCGATCGCGGCCGCGCGGACGCTGGCCCGCACCGGCGTGGCGAGCGTCGTCGTCGACTGCGAGAGCGGCCATGTCCGCCTGGGCCTGGCCGGACGCCTCGCGACCGCGCTGGGCGGCACGGCCATCCCGATCGACGCCCTGTCAGCCACTGCTTACCAGACGGCTACGGCTCACCAGACGGCCAGCCGCGCGGCCAGGGGTACGGCTGGCCCGCGGAGAGCCGATCCGCGGAAGGCCGCCTAGACATGCCACAGGGACAGCCCAGCGTCGTGCCCGACGACGGCCTGACCACCCGAACGCGCCGGGACCGGGCGCTATTGATCATCCATACCGGCGATGGCAAGGGAAAGTCGACCGCGGCGTTCGGGCTCGCGCTGCGGGGCTGGGCACAGGGCTGGGATGTCGGGGTGTTCCAGTTCGTCAAGTCCGCGAAATGGCGGATCGGAGAGGAACGGGCGCTGCGCGCCCTGGCCGCGACCGGCGAGGGCGGCGCCGTCACCTGGCACAAGATGGGCGAGGGCTGGAGCTGGGTACAACGCCGGATCGACCCCACGGCAGAACCAGCCGAGGCCGCCCGCGAGGGCTGGGCGCAGATCCGTCGGGACATCGCCGCGCAGACCTACCAGCTCTACGTCCTCGACGAGCTGACCTACCCGCTGACCTGGGGATGGATCGACACCGACGAAGTCGTCGAGGTGCTGCGTACCCGCCCGGGACGCCAGCATGTCGTGGTGACCGGCCGCGCCGCGCCGCCCGCGCTGGTCGACGCCGCCGACCTGGTCACCGAGATGACCAAAGTGAAGCATCCGATGGACGCCGGGCAAAAAGGCCAGCGGGGGATCGAATGGTGACCGCCCCGGGCCTGCGCCCGCCCCAGCCGGTGATCCCACAACTGGTGATCCCACGGCTGGTGATCGCCGCCCCGGCGAGCGGTGCCGGCAAGACCACCGTGGCGACCGGGCTGATGGCCGCGTTCACCGCCCGCGGCCTGCGGGTCTCCCCGCACAAGGTCGGGCCGGACTACATCGACCCGACCTACCACGCCGTCGCCAGCGGACGCCCCGGCCGCAACCTCGACGCCGTCCTCTGCGGGGAGCACCGGATCGCGCCGCTGTTCGCCCACGGCGCCCACGGCGCCGACCTCGCCATCGTCGAGGGCGTGATGGGCCTGTTCGACGGGGTGTCACTGCCCGGACCCGGCCAGCCCACCGACTTCGCCTCGGCCGCCCATGTGGCCCGCCTTCTCGACGCCCCGGTCGTGCTGGTGCTCGACGCGTCCGCCGTGGGCCGCTCGGTGGCCGCCACCGTGCACGGCTTCGCCACTTGGGACGACCGGGTGTGCCTGGGCGGGGTGGTGTTCAACCGGGTGGGCTCGGCCGGTCACGAACGGCTGCTGCGGGACGCGGTCGCCGGTCTCGGTATCGCCGTGCTGGGCGTCGCGCGCCGCGATGATCGGGCCGCGGTGCCATCCCGGCATCTCGGGCTCATGCCCGCGGCCGAGCGGGCACCGGCCGCGGCCGAGGCTGTCGGCGCGCTCGGTGCGCTGGCTACCGCATCATTCGATCTTGATGCCGTACTCGCGCTCGCCCGGTCAGCACCGCCGCTGCGCGTGCGGCCCTGGTCGCCGGCCACCACCATCCCCACCGTGATCCCCACCGCGGCACCGGCACCGGCGTCGGCGTCGGACCGGCCGGCGCGGATCGCGGTCACGGGCGGGCCGGCGTTCACCTTTGGCTACGCCGAACAGGTCGAGTTGCTGCTGGCCGCGGGAGCCGAGGTGATCACTGTCGACCCGCTGCGTGACGAGGCCCTGCCGAGCGGCTGCGACGGGCTGATCATCGGTGGTGGCTTCCCCGAGGAACACGCATCCGCGCTCGCCGCGAACACGACCCTGCGCGCCGACGTGGCGGCGCTGGCGGACCGGGGCGCGCCGGTCGTCGCCGAGTGCGCGGGCCTGCTGTACCTCGCCCGTTCCCTGGACGGGCATCCGATGTGCGGGGTGCTCGACGCCGACACCGCGATGAGCCCCCGGCTCACCCTTGGTTATCGACGGGCCGTGGCCGCCTGCGACAGCCCGATTGCCAACGCCGGTACCCCAGTGACCGCGCACGAGTTCCACCGCACAGCGGTGCTGGCTGCCCGCGAAACCGCCCGCACCGGGGCCGCACGGCCGGCATGGCGTGTCGAAGGCCGAGGCGACCGGTCCGGGAGCGGCGACCGGTCCGGGAGCGGCGACCGGTCCGGGAGCGGCGACCGGGATGATCGGCTGGAGGGCTTCGTGCGCGGTGGGGTACACGCGTCCTACCTGCATCTGCACTGGGCGGGTGTACCCGGCGCGGCCACGCGCTTCGTCGCGGCGGCGAAGCAGGCCAGGCATGGGAGCCACGGGAACGGGCCGCGATGGCCGCAATAAGCGCGCAGCCGGCCCCGGGCGACCGGCTGATGGGATGCGCGCTGGCCGGCGCCGGTTTCGAGGCCGCGGGAAGCCCGCTTGCCACAGCCCGGTTACGGCCGTAACCGGCCCGATGGTCGTCTACCGGCGGCGACCACTAGTCGTCGGAGTCGGCGCGAGCCGCGGCGCACCCGCACGGGAAGTCCTCGACCTGGTCGAACACGCGCTGGCCGACGCGGGCCTGTCACCGCTGGCGGTACGCCACCTCGCCACCGTCGACGCCAAGCGCGATGAGATCGGCATCGTCTCGGCCGCCCGTGCCCGGGGCTGGCCGCTGCTGTTCCACCCGGCCGCGGCGCTCGCCACGGTTGACGTGCCCAATCCCTCGGATGTGGTGCGGGCCGCGGTCGGGACGCCGAGCGTGGCCGAGGCGGCGAGCCTGCTCGGTGCCGACAGTCTCCCAGCGGCTGGCGCTGCGCTTGTCGTGCCCAAGCGGGCGAGCGCACATGCCACCGTGGCGGTGGCCCGCCACCGTCCCCGCGACTGGTTGACGATCGTCGGTCTCGGCTCCACGGCCGGCCGGGGCCTTGACCACTCAGCCATGACGCCAGGCTGATCGTCGCGCACGCCGCGCGCCAGACCCGGCCGCTCTCGCGTACCGGCAATGAGCTCGCCAACAATGGCGCGGAAAGTCAGCGCCCGGACCCGGCCGACATCGATAATAATGACGCAAGAAAAATGTACGCAAACGAAACCGGATTCGGTGCCGACACTCGTTTTCGCTAAGCAATAGTGGGTGTGCTTCCGGGAGCGGGGCTGTGGTGCGTGCGTCGCGAGGCGAAAGCCGGCGCCGGGGCGCCGGGGCGAAAAACGGTACGGTGGAAAAGGAATGAGGGAGAGGAAGGGCTGCGGTGGGTGACACCGGAATGGGCCAGGATACGGATGGTCATCATACGGATGGCCACGGCGGTCACCGGCATGATGTGGCAGCGGACGCCGACCGCCGCTGGTTGACGATCGCGTTGGGCCTGATCAGCGGCTACCTCACGGCAGAGGTCGTCGTCGGCCTGCTGGCGCACTCCCTGGCCCTGCTGTCGGACGCGGCCCACATGCTCACCGACGCGTCGTCGATCGTGTTGGCGCTGGCCACGCTGTGGCTCGCGGCCCGGCCCGCCCATGGCTCATACACGTTCGGGCTGCGCCGCGTGGAGATCCTCTCCGCCCAGGCCAACGGCATCACCCTGCTGCTGCTGGCTGGCTGGCTCAGCTATCAGGCAGTCGTTCGGCTCCTGGCACCGAGCGCGGTGGCCGGCGGGCTCGTCCTGGGCACCGCGCTCGTCGGCGTGTGCGTCAACATCGCCGCGACCTGGGCGATCAGCCGAGCCAACCGGGCCAGCCTGAACGTCGAAGGTGCTTTCCAGCACATCCTCACCGATCTCTACGCGTTCCTCGCGACCGTCCTCGCGGGCGTCGTCATCCTCGTCACCGGATGGGATCGCGCCGACTCGGCCGCCTCGATTGTCGTTGTCATCCTCATGGTGAAAGCAGGCGTCGGGCTCCTACGCGCTTCCGGCCGGATTTTTCTCGAGGCCGCGCCGGACGGGATCGACCCGGACGGCATCGGTGCCGCCATGGCCCGCCGGCCCGGTGTCAGCGAAGTCCACGATCTCCACATCTGGCAGATCACCTCCGGGGAGCCGGCACTGTCCGCGCACGTCCTCGTGCTCCCCGACGCCGACTGCCACGCCGTCCGCGTCGATCTGGACGGCTGGCTGCGAGACGACCACCGCATCGACCACACCACCCTGCAGGTGGACCATCAACCCACCGAGGCACACCACGCCGACGCGATTCATCCTGGCGTACAGCCTCACCCACACTGCGTCACGTCACACGGCAGGACGCACTACGCCGCAGCCTCCCTGCCGACCTGAACACAGTCGACCTGAACACAGTGGGCCCGAAGCGGATGCTCGTCGAACCGGCCGATCCCGATGTGGATCCGCGCTGGCCCCCGCGGCGCCAGGGGCCGCGCCGCGCACCGCTCCCGCGGCTGGCCGTCATTTCCGTCGGCGGCGCGCTGGGGGCCTGCGCCCGCTACGGCATGGCGCTGCTCTGGCCCACCCCAGCGGGGGCGTTCCCCTGGGCCACGCTGGTCGTGAACGCCTCCGGATGCGCGTTCATCGGGCTGCTCATGGTAATGGTCACCGAGCTGGATACGGTACATCCACTGGCGCGGCCGTTCCTGGGCACCGGGGTGCTGGGCGGGTTCACGACCTTCTCCACATATGCGCTCGACGCCGAGGGGCTGGCAGCGGGCGGACACGCCGGGACGGCGCTGGTATACCTGGTACTGACCATGGCAAGCGGGCTCGGCGCGGTCTGGGCCGCGACCCTGGCAACACGATCGTTGCTGGCGCGGTTGGCACAGCGCCACTGATGGCACAGTGGGCACGGCTCGGTCACAAGGCGGACACGTGAACTGGTTGCTGGTAATCATAGGCGCGATGATCGGCGCGCCGTTGCGCTACCTGACCGACCGGCTGGTGCAGGCCCGGCACGACACGGTGTTCCCGTGGGGCACGCTCACCGTTAACATGATCGCCAGTGGTGTCCTCGGCATGGTCACCGGGGCGGTGCGCGCGGGAGCGGCGTCCTCCCAGGCAGCACTGCTGGTCGGTACCGGGCTCTGCGGGGCGTTGAGCACCTGCTCGACGTTCTCCTACGAGACGCTACGGCTCGCCCAGGACGGCACCCGGCTGCTCGCCGTGGTGAACGTCGCCGGCAGCGTGCTGGCCGCTGTCGGCGCCGTCGCGGCCGGGACGCTTCTCGCCCGGGGGGTGTGGGGGTAAGAATCCCGGGGGGTGTGGGGTAAGAACGCAGCCCCATCCACCCGGACGCCACTCCCTGATCCAAGGCCCTTTTGCCGCAGCCTCTTATCCGCCATGTCGGCTAGACATGCTGTCAGAGCTAGACATGCTGTCAGCCAGACGTGATGTTTTTAACATTCTTCGGAGCTTTCCACGGAGACCCCGTCGTGTCGCGTCCGACGGGCTCGGTTGACTGCCAGACCCGGCGCCAGTGAGCGGTCCGCGCACTCCGAGCGGGCGGGTTCGGGCTGGCGGGCGTGGCGCGTAGCGACTCCCACCATGACGTGGCGTCCTCGGCCAGCAGCCGGGAGACCTCACCGAAGATCCGGTCGGTGAAGAAACGAAGGTCATCACTGGCTGGCCACAGAGGCCGGCCAAAACGCACGGACACCGCCGGCCGGCCAGGCAGCGTCCACCCGCGTCCGCGTGGCATCGCGGCGAAACTGCCACGGATGGCGACCGGCACCACCGGAACCCCACAGGTGATCGCCAGATGTGCCGCGCCGAACCGGAAACGGGTGAGCTGGCCGTCCCTCGACCTCGTCCCCTCCGGGAAGATCACAAGATTCCAGCCGTCCGCGAGCAGGTCCGCGGGCGCGGTCGAGGGGGCGCCCCCGCGGCGCTCGATCGGTACGGTCGCGAACAGGAAGGCCGTGCCCAGCCCCCGCCACCAGCTACCGAAGAAGTAGTCGGCGGCGGCGGCCACGGCCGTGTGGTCGCGCACCTGCCGCGGCAGCGCGCACAACAGCAGTGGCGCGTCCAGATGGCTCGCGTGGTTCGACACGAAGAGCGCGGGCGCTCGAAGCCCGTCGATGGCGTCCAGTCCTGTCACCGACAGCGACAGATTCGCGTCCAGGAGCGGGCGCATCCCGACCTCGAGAGCCGCGACCCGGGCCGCCCGCATCGCCGGTGTGCGCGCCCAGGCCGTGGGGAACTCTCTGGCCACCGCCGGTAGCTGGTGTGGCTCAGCTGAACGCGGTACCGGTGGCCTGGCCCCCCAGCGCCAGCCGCGGGCCACCTCACGCAGCCCGGCCCCGGCCGGGCGGGGCGCCATCAGCGCACGTCCGCGATGACGTGCGGCGGGGAGTGCAGGTAGGTCATGGACGGATCGCGGCCGACCGTGCCCGACACCATCTCCAACGCGTCCGCCAGGGTGGACGCGGCCCGAAAGCCCATCCGCGCGCAGGCGGCCCGGTCACCACCGACCCACACCACATCCCCCAGGTGATCCATGGCATGCGCACCCCAGTACCACATATAGAACGGGTGCACGCCGTGGTAGGCATG
>NZ_CAKJTO010000076.1:25025-26673 GCF_917627405.1 Protofrankia sp. Cj5 | reverse complement strand
TTCCGGCGGCGACCACTAGCTTCTGAGCCCGGCATCCTCGAGATGCGGGTTGCCGCCACTGTCGACCCACAGCCCGACCACGGAGCGCTTGATCGCGGTCAGGGTTCCGAACTGTAGCGGAACGAAGATCGGCACCTGTTCGTTGACCAGTTCCTGCACCCGCTGCCAGGCCTGCTGTCGCTGGGCCGGGTCGACGGTGGCCAGTGCGTTGCCGTAAAGCGTGTCGAACGCGGCGTTGTTCCAGTTGCACTCACAGCGCCCGGTCAACAGAAACGAGAGCTCTTCGGCGGGATCCGCGGGATAGGACTGGAAATTCGGAATAATCTTCCCGGGAAAAGATTTTCCAGCCGGGTAGAAGATTCCGGGCCAGGAGGCTATGTCGGTATCCGTGATCTGCAGCTTAATATCAATCTTGGCAAGACTGGCCTGCAGGATCTGTGCGCTGGTGCTCCACTCAGGATACTGGTTGGCCACCCCCCACCAGACGAGGGTGCTGCCCGGACCGACACCGGCCGCGGTGAACAGTGCTTTGGCCTTGTCCAGGTCGTAGGTGTAGTCGGTGAGGCGGCCGCCGTAGCTGGCCTGATTACTCGGCAACGGATCGTTTGTGGTGGAGATGATGCCCTGATTGAAATACGCGGCCTTGAGGATCGCGCGTTGGTCGGTCGCGTAGGCCAGCGCCTGCCGGGCCCGCACGTTGTCGAAGGGCGCTTTGGTGGTGTCCACCTCCCAGCTCACATACTGGCCTATGACGGCGGGCTTCACCACGGTGAGCCCCGAACTGTTCTCGACGGTCGTCACCTGCGAAAGCGGCACCGACCAGAGCGCGTCGAGGTCGCCGGCCTTCAGCGCGGTGACCGCGGCGGCCGAGTCGGCGGCCTTGACGAACTCGATGCGGTCCAGTTTGGGAGCGGGGCCGAAATAGCTCGGATTCCGCTCCAGGGTCAAATGATCATCGGCGGAGAATTTTCTGACCCGGAACGGCCCGGTGACGGCCGGGCTCTCCGCTATACTGGCCAGCGAGTTCGTGTCAACAATCTTCACCATCTGGATCGACGCCGGGAACAGGGCGTTCGGAGTCCTGAGCGTGAAGACGACCGTGTTCGCCTCGTCCGCCCGCACGCTGACAATCGGTGCCACGTTGTTCTTGAGCTGGGTAACCGTATCGGGGTTCTGGTAGTACTTGATCGTCGAGACGACGTCGTCCGGGGTGAGCACCTTCCCGTTGGAGAACCTGACGTCCGGCCGTAACTGGAAGGTCCAGGTCTTCAGATCCGCGGAGGACGACCACGAGGTGGCCAGGTCGGGCTGCAGCTTCCCATCACTCCCGGTCTTGACCAAACCATCCCATAACAGGCTGAACAGCACCTGCTCCCAGGCGTTGCCCTTGGTCACTGGATTGAGCGTCTTGATGCCCTGGGCCGCGCCGATGGTCAATGCGCCACCAGCCTTCACCGCATCGGTCGGGCCGGGCCGCTCGGGGCCTCCCGCACTTCCACCACATGCCGCCAGAACTCCAGCACAGAAAGTCGCTGCGGCCGTCACGGCCGCCAGCCCGATTTTTCCCACGATCACAATCTCTCTCCCCGTCTCACTCTGATCATGATGGGACGCCGCCGCTCCAGGCCGGCAGGCGCGACTTAGAGCG